>CACYBT010000026.1 GCA_902772715.1 uncultured Succinivibrio sp. | reverse complement strand
ATTAGGCTTTATGCTAAAGCCTGATGAGAACCTAAAAGGTCTTAGCGTTGATATCGGGATCAGAGGACGCTACGGTGCCAAATACCGCGACATATTTGCCAATGCAGAGGTTAAATACTATTTCTAGTCAGAGGTGCCCTCAACAAACTTTTACAAATTTCAAGATAGCATCCGTCTTATTATTCTATCGTAAAATCAGGGGATGCTATAACTCCATTGCAGACTCAGCGTGCATGAGTTTGCATATTAGAGCACTTTGATTCAGCATCTATTCCCCTTACGCGCATCACTCTTCTCCTTCCTAAGAGCAGAGTTTTTTATTGTCATTAGAATCTGCGCTACTAAGGCTCTGCAGTTTTTCAATAAACAATTGTGTGGCCCTGGAGCGATAGTGTTTTTTACTTAAAAGCACTCTAAATTCTCTGATACTGTTCTTTTGATTGAGTCTGAAATATACAAGATTTGCGGGCTGTATTTTTCTTAAAAGCCTGTCACTTACAAAGGTAGCACCCAGCCCTGCATCCGCAAGATAACAGGCTGTTACCATCTGATCGGGCTTAAGAATGGGATTTACCTTAAGATTGTCTGACTTAAAAAATTTCATACAGCGTCGGTACAGATCGTTTTTTTCAGAGAGCAGCATAAAATTTAACTCCATAAATTCAGAAAGAGCCGGCGCTTTTCCCTGCTTATAGCCATAGACACCTTTTTTAAGATCTTTGTTGGTTAAAGCAAATTTTCTGAGTTTATCCTTTAATTTTATACTCTTGGGTATGGCCAGCAAAATTTCATCACAAAAGGCCAAATGCCCTTCGTATTTATCCTCATCATAAGGTGCTGAAGATATACATAAATCTATATCTCCAGATTCTAGGAGCTGCCGAATATTGTCGGCACTGTCCTCTTTAAGATCGAACTTAATCCCAGGGTACATGCGTGAAAATTCAGACATGACTGAGGGCAGATAAAAAGAATTTATATACTGTGTACCGCCAAGTCTGATGATCCCCGAATCACCCTCCTGAAGATCCATAAGCTCCCGTTTAAGATCATCGCCCAGCATTCTCGTCTTATGAAAATATCTCAGGTAGACTGCTCCGGCTTCAGTTAACACCATAGGTTTTGCCTGCCTGTCTACAAGATTAAAACCTATAAGCTCTTCCTCCTTTTTTAAGGCCATACTGACTGCCGGTACGGTCAGATGCAGAATACCCGCTGTTTCCGTAATACTGTGGGTGGTGTTGATAGCATCAATGATATAGAAAATCTTTTCCATGACACTTTAATTTTAAATTAAATTTAACTATAGTTAAAAATTATTAAATTGTATTTAACCTGATTCTAACCTATACTTTTTTCATAAGCAAATCACTTGAGGAGAAAGATATGAGAAAAACAGCCATTCTCTTAGCCTCTACTGACAACTGTGCCACCTGCACGGAAAACGTCAGTACCAGAGACAGAATATTTCTTGCAGATCAACCTGACTATGATCTTATTGCTGCTGAAGATATTCCCATGTGGCATAAAATCGCGCTCACTGATATAAAAAAGGGAGAATATGTCAGAAAATACGGAGAAGTAATCGGTGAAGCCCTTGAGGATATCGAAAAAGGAAGCCTCATAAATCATGAGAACATTCAGAGCGTTAAAAGAGATTACAGTGCAGAGTACATAGAGGAGTAAACAGCATGGAGTTCCTTGGATATAAAAGAAAAGAAGGGCGTGCGGGTATCAGAAATCATGTGCTGGTACTGCCATCCTGCGCCTGCGGCAGTGAATCTGCCCGTATTGTGGCCTCACAGGTGAGAGGCGCAGTCAGCATTGTCTTTAACACCGGCTGTTCAGATGTGGCTGCCAATACCATGATGTCCCAGAAGATCCTCACCGGCTTTGCCTGTAATCCCAATGTCTATGGTGTGGTCATAATCGGTCTTGGCTGTGAAACGGTACCACATGCCAAACTGCGTGAAAACATTGAGAAACTAACCTCCAAACCCGTGGTTTCCTTTGGCATCCAGGAAGAGGGAGGCACCTTAAAGACTATTGAAAAAGCCGTAAGAGCCACTCGTGATCTTGCCTGTGAGGCGGCATTGCAGCATAAGGAGCCCTGCGATATTTCCGAACTGTTAATGGGAATAGAATGCGGCGGCAGTGATGCCACCTCAGGACTTGCCTCAAATCCTGCGGTAGGATGCCTCGCTGATAAATTATATGATCTGGGAGCCTCCACCATGATGAGTGAATCCATTGAGTGGATTGGCGCAGAGCATGTGCTGGCCAAAAGAGCCGCCAATATAAAAATTCATAACCAAATAATAAAAATCTGTGAAGACTATGAAAAACACCTTATGGCTGCAGGACAGGACTGTCGGGCCGGTCAGCCTACTCCAGGCAACAAGGCAGGTGGTCTTTCAACGTTAGATGAGAAAAGTTTAGGCTGTATCAAAAAGGGTGGCACCCGTCCTATTAGTGAAGTTTTAGAACAGGCCCAGAGACCTGCAGGCAAAGGCGCCTTTGTCATGGATACGGCAGGTTATGATATTTCCTCAGTGACCTCTATGGTGGCAGGAGGCTGCAACCTTATTACCTTTACCACAGGACGAGGCACGCCGACAGGCAATCCTATTGTTCCTGTATTAAAAGTTACAGCCAATGCCCATACCTATGAATGGATGAACGATAACATGGACTGTAACCTCAGTGCT
>CACYBT010000025.1 GCA_902772715.1 uncultured Succinivibrio sp. | reverse complement strand
TCAAAAGGCGCCGTAAACCTCTGTCCTTCATGGATATAAGGCGCAAAGTTAATCAGGTATTGCCGTTGCATTTTTAAACACATCATCCATAATAAAATCCACAAGGGCAGGACTTGCAGGGCTTTAGAGTGAGTCTAGTCAATAAACTAGAGCAGCCTGAGTTCCTAAAGAGACTGTGGCTTAATGAACCTCATAAGGGGGAAACCTCTCCGACACACCGAAGTGGGCTAAGTAATTAGGCTCTACAGTAAGGATCATCTTGCTTTGGCAAGAGGAGGATGTCAATAAAAAAAGTGAAGTTGCTGAGGATTATGCTCCCTTTATGCTCACAGCTTTAGACTCATTCTGAACCAGAGACTCAACGTTCATAAGTCTAAAGGTGTGCTCACAAAGAGCATAATCTTTTTTATGTTTACGGTACCCCTTTTTGGCTTTCTCGAATTTACTGACAAAAATCTGCGGACAATAACAGTCCTGTACATGAGCCTGGACAAAATTACGAGGTTTGAGCGTTTTTTTCTTTTTCATAAAAACTCCATTACAAGTATAAGTTACGGTATATAGGGATAAAACTCCTTTTTGTTTGAAATTTTTCTCATAGGTTTATTTAATAAAGTCCGTTTAAGTATAAAGTGTTTTTGACAAAAGTGAATTAAATTTAAAAAAAATAAGCCTGAGGTGTTGGCTAAAAAACTTGCCGTTGACAGAATAATTATTGAATGAAGTAAAACTAATTTTTGAAAAGTCTGTCTTGCCATTCAGACTCTTTAAATCCAAGTAGCACAAAATTATCTGCAACAACTAGAGGTCTTTTTACTAGCATGCCGTTGGAGGAGAGAATTTGGCACATTTCATCTTCACTCATGTCAGGCAGTTTATCCTTAAGTCCCAGTTCCCGGTAAAGCATTCCGCTGGTATTGAAGAATTTACGTAGTGGTATGTTGCTTCTAGTATGCAGTTTTCTTAAAGTCTCAGCGTCGGGATGATTGTTTTTGATGTCGTGGCTTTCGTATGAAATTCCGTGAGCATCAAGCCATTTTAAGGCTTTTTGGCAAGTTGAACATTTCTCGTAGCAATAGATTTTAAGCATATGATGTTCCTTGAAGCGTGTGAAAACATTTTAAGATGCATTGTAGCATAGTCAAAAAAGCTATATGCATGTCATTTTATTCACATTGTTTTAAAAATTTCTAAATTTTTTTTGGCATCTGCCGTAATAAAATGTAGGGATGGGTAATGGATTTGCGATACACGCAAAATTTGACTTAATATACTATAATTGATAATAGTTCCTGATAAAAAGCGGAGGCTCTATGGTAACATTCCAAAATAGAAATGTCATGATTGTGGCATTGAGCGTATTTTGCATGTCGTTATCCATTACAGCACAGGCAGCAAATTATGAAGTAGTTACAAGTACCAAGGCTATGATAGCAAGAGATACACTTGAAAGCATAGATTTTAGTGGTATTGATAACGCTGCTCCATATGCCAACACCGAAATGTACACTCCTGATAAGATGAATTCTATTATTGAAAACAGTCGCCTAGCAGAGGTAGTACGTGATCAGGATAAGTGCCAGTTTACTGCTGATATCGAAGACCGTGCTCGTATTGTGAAAAGTCCTGTGTTTATGTATGCATGGGGACAGATGCTCAATCAGGGAATCTGTGTGCGTGAGGATCGTGATCTGGCCATGGGGTACATTCATCGTGCTGCTGATGATGGTTATGCGCCTGCTATGATGCAGATGTCTGTATATTATGAACGGGGCATGGGAATTGGCAAAAGTCTCAATCTTTCTGAACAGTATATGCATACTGCGGCAGCCTTAGGTTCTAAAATTGCAAGACTCAACTGGGCTGATATGCTGGTTCGGGGCTTTGGTTCTCCTTCTCTTTATGAAGAGGCTTATGGCTGGCTTTATCATTCCGACTTTGAGGATAGTTATTCTAAGGCTAAAAAGAAATATCTTGAAGAACAGTTAAAAAAACATCTTCCTCCTAATGTGATTGCGCGTAATGAAGCCTTTGAGCCTGATTTTTAAAAAATTTTCCTTAATTTTGGCGGTGATTTACCGCCTTTTTTTTGCCTTAATCTCATAGAGTGGGAATTTTTTGCATAAAAAAGGCAAAGCCTCACTATGTACGGTAAACAGATCAGAATATCTGTCTGCTCACATTTTTAATTTTTGGTTGATTAAAACGTCAACCAATGTTCTTTAACAATTTAG
>CACYBT010000024.1 GCA_902772715.1 uncultured Succinivibrio sp. | reverse complement strand
CTATTTATCTTCACAATTACTCTGTGACTCCTTGGTTTTAGGCAACAGCAACGTACTTAAAGAAGCAAAGCAAATAAGTGCACATACAATATACATAATATTTTCAATACCATAACTGTCCCCCACCTTACCTAAAAGAGGAGCAATCATTCCGCCAAAGCTCATGGACAATCCAATAGTAAAACCGGTAGACATACCCACATGATGACAAAGAAATTTCTGTCCAAGTACCACACAAGGTGACATGGCAGTAAAAAACAAGAAGGCAAAAGGAATTAAGCCCATCGTAGAAAGAATAGGATTATGACTTAAGACAAAAATAAAAATAAATGGCAAACTTGCAATAGAAGATACTACAATAAGTTTTCTGAACCCAAAAAGATCAGAAATAGTTCCTCCTAAAAAGGTGGCAAGTGTACCAAAAATAAAGACTACACCATTAATAATGCTGGCAATCTCATCCTGAACTCCAAAACTATGCATATAATACAGAGACAAAAAAGCTGTGAGCGAGAACCATCCTGAAGATCTTAAAAAAAGCAACAATAATAGCAACAAAAAACCTCGCCTATCTTCTTGTTCCACATTATTCTTCTGAGCATTCTTCACTAGATCCTGCTCTCTTTTGGCCATCACATAGTAATAACGATTTTTATACAAAAAAATTATAATCATAATAATGCCAGGAATACACATCAGAAGCGTGGCATTAAGCGAAAAAATTAAATACAGTCCTGTAAAATAAAATGGACCAATAGCCATGCCTGCGTTTCCACCCACAGAGAATATAGACATATTCTTTCCTAGTTTGGCTTTACCGAAAATATTAGCCATTTTTCCACCCGCTGGATGAAAAATCGCGCTACCAAGTCCGTTTACACAGACGAGACAATATAAAAGTAATTCATTATGTACCACACCAATGAACATGACTCCAAGAAATGACAACAGAATACCAATACTCATAAGATAAGGACGCGGTTTTGCATCAGAAAGTGAACCGGCCAATGGCTGAACTAAAGCATTGATAAAAGTATTGGCCATCAGTAACAGAGCGATCTGTGAATAGGATGTTATATGACCTGCCTGATACATGTATGCGAGGATCACCGGTAAAGATCCATGAGCAAGATCTGTAGAAAAATGCCCCAGCATAAAAAATATATTTTCTTTTTGAAAAGATGGAGACTGCATATTATAAATTTTCTCTATTAGTGTAATTTACAAGCATACAAGTGTTAATACCTAAGTTTTAACCAAATGGCATGTGAAGTAATCTGTTTTAAGAAAAGATGAGCATGTATTACCAATAACAAAAACTTCAGATGAAACGGTTAACAGCGGCCACAGTCACTGCAACCGTTGCAAATCATTCTACTTGAACATTTGTAACAACGTTTCTTAAAGTGTGGTTTGTAGAGATGTTCATCCGGGATGGGTAAACCTAAACTGTCGGTTAACAAAAACTTAATTTTTTTTCCTTGAAAATTCAGATTTGCACGTAGCGCCTGCTCACTTTTAAGTGCATTACCTTCAATACAATATACCCTTCCATCCTTGACAAAACGACTGCCGGTACTAATAAAACAGAAGGTAACGTTATAACGAACGCATTCCTCATGAAGTTTTAAAACCCATTCATAATGACACTCTCGAGGATTCTCGTAACTTTCTCCGTCACACAAAACCTGTTCTATCTGTCCTGTATGTAAATACTTTTCAATACTTATTTCTCCTATTAGAGGTGCGCACATGATGCCTTTATGAACAAACGGCAAGGACAACAGATAAGGAATACGCTCGTCAGCTCTTTTTTGATTTTCACAGCTAACGTTAAAAAATACATTCGGAAAATCATCACGGAAATTTGCTGGTAGGCAATCTTGAACACGCTGTGGTCTTTTAGTCAGTAAAAAAAAGATCACATCAGGACGATTGCGCATAATCTTAAAACATTCTGCTCGATAAGGATCTGCGGCTTCTAAAAAAAAATCCGAAGTCATGCAGACTCTCAACATCTCTCCAGACTTTATTTTAAAGGATCCTTTGCGATCTTTAGACAAAGGATAATAAAATCTATTTTTGGTAATATAAAACTTGCTGCCATCCATTCCATGAATACGATCCTCATAAAACATATAGCAGTTTTTGCAGCCCTCTGAACATTTGAGACAGCCATGCCACGGATTCCAAATATCATGCATTAGAAAACTCGCAACAATTGGTTAAAAAAAGCCTCAAGGGCCTTTGTATACTAAGAGTTATTACTATACACTGCAAAACTTTTCTTCAATGACTGCTGTTATCTTCAACCATAAACACAAAGGCGGCCTTAAGATATAGCAACATCGACCAGATGGTAAGCACTGTTGCAATAATAAGAGCCACCACCCCAGCATAAATCATAATTTCATTGGCACGCCAAATAAGTCCGGAAATGGCAAGAAGCTGAATTGCGGTTTTCCATTTACCAATCCAAGAGACGGCAACATTGGCTCGTTTTCCGATTTCTGCCATCCATTCACGCAGCGCCGACACCGTAATCTCACGAGCTACAATAATCATAGCCGGAATGGTAATGAACTTTCCCAAATGCGAATATAAGACATCACGATATAGTGAATAATGCTCCACAATCAATACCAGAGCGGTACATACAATAATCTTATCGGCAACAGGATCTAAAAAAGCTCCAAACTTGGTACTTAACTTCAAGCGACGTGCCAAAAACCCATCAAGCCAGTCAGTAAATGCGGCGATGACAAACACGCAGGCAGCATAAAAATTAGAACTCTCAGATGGCAGATAGAAGAGCAGGACAAAAACCGGAATAAGACAAAGTCTTAACATGGTCAAAATATTTGGAAGATTAAACATAGGCAATTCTCTTGACATTACACAGTCTTATTCTATCACTACGGCATAAAAAGAGGGCCAACAAATTCACGTCGAGGCAGACAAAAAACATCAGGATAGGTGACATCCACAAGATACAAGCCGTGCGGTTTGGCTGTAGGTCCGGCTTTAGTACGATCTTTTGCCAAAAACATGTTTATAAACCACTCATAATCGCGTTCATGTCTGCCCAGCAGCAACAGTGATCCCACAATATTTCTGACCATATGCATCAAAAAAGCATTGGCAGCGATATCAAATACAAGATATTCTCCAAATTTCCTGATTTTAAGGAAATGTACACAGCGCATCGATGTTCTAGAAGCGTCCTCTGCTGCTCTGAATGAAGAAAAATCGCGTTCTCCCAATATGAAGTCAGCCGCTTTTTGCATCAGTGGTACATCAAAATCACCAGGATAGATTGAAACACCATAAGGCATAATACCACCACGACTGATAGTGTTTCTTAAAATATAGCGATAACGGCGGGCAGTGGCAGAAAAACGAGCATGAAAAGAATCAGGTACGTGTTTGGCCCACACCACAGCAACATCCTGAGGCAAAAAATTATTTGTCCCCAAAATCCAGCCCCTATCTGTACGTTCCTTTATGACATCGAAATGAACAACCTGTCCTGTGGCATTAACTCCGGTATCCGTTCTCCCTGCACATTGCAATGAGATATCCTCATCGGCAATTATCGACAGGGCTTTTTCAAGTTCCCCCTGCACAGTGCGCAACTGAGGCTGACGCTGAAAACCAACAAAATTAAGTCCCTCATATTCAATACCTAATGCTATGCGCATACAGATGCTATACCCTTATCTGTTGATTATCTTCCCTATGCTCCGTTTCGGATTTATCAGCATTACTCTTTGGGGAAGACGAGTTAACTTTAGACAACACAGTCTCTTCATTTAAAGTAATACCATTATTTGACAGGCTAAAACCTTTTTTCACCTTCTTATGCAAAACGCCCTCAATTTTTTCCACAATATATACAGGGCGCCCTTTGATTTCCTGTGAAAGTCGTCCGATATACTCGCCTAAAATACCAATGGAAATCAGCTGCACTGCACCTAAAAACAGGATCACACAGATAAGAGTGGTGTAACCTGGAGTCTCATTACCAAAAAAGAGCGTCTTGACGAAGTTCCACACCAAATATATCAAAGACAAAAGTCCTATAACACCACCTATATAGGACCAGACACGCAGTGGCAGGGAGGTAAAGGCAAAAATGCCATCCAGAGCAAAATTCCACAATTTCCAGAAATTCCATTTACTAAAACCCTGAGCACGTTTAGGTCTTATATAGCCAACTCCCTTCGAGGAAAAACCAGGCCAGGCATAGAGTGCTTTCATGAAACGGTTACGTTCCTTTAAATTACGAAGTACCTCGATAATTTTTTTATCAATAAGACGAAAATCACCTACATTAGCAGGAATGTGTTCACGACTTGGGACCAGTTTATTAAACACATAGTAAAACCATGCTGAGGACAAACGTTTGGCCTCACTGTCAGAGGAGCGATCGGTGCGCACGCCATAGACATTATCAATACCTTCATCTCTCCAGATCCTAATGAAATCCAAAATCAGTTCAGGAGGGTCCTGTAAATCAACATCAATAGGCACAATAGCATCCGCATCCACCAAATCTATGGCGGCTGACATGGCTGCCTCCTTGCCAAAATTTCGGGAGAGTTTAATCAGGGAAATGCTTTTGTCTGTCGCACTTAGAGCCATAATCCTGTCAACAGTGCTATCCTTTGATCCATCATCAACAAAGACTATCTCAATATGCGAAAGCTCGGCTGCAAGTTTCTCTCTGACCGTTGCCACAAAGTTATCAATACTCTCTTCTTCATTATAGACCGGTACAACTAAAGCCACTGTATAAGAAGATTTTTTTAACTTATCCATTTTCTAGTCCGTTAAGAATTCATGTCTTGAGGAAGGATTACTTTTGAAAAGCCCACCTAAGGCCGTAGTAGTTGTTTCTGAGGTTTCATCCCGAACTCCACGGGATTTTACACAATAGTGCGTAGCCGTAATGCTCACAGCCACATTTTTGGTATCCAAAAGGGTCTGCAGTGCTACCATAATCTGAAATGTCATACGTTCTTGCAGCTGAGGACGATGAGCAAAAAACTGCACGATACGATTGATTTTAGAAAGACCTATTATTTTTTTTCCAGGCATATAAGCAACCTTAGCAAAACCATCCATGACCACAAGGTGATGCTCACAGGTCGAAGTAACCGTAATCTTAGAAACCTTCACCATTTCATCAAAATGCATCTTGTTATCAAAGACACTTACTTTAGGAAAATTTCGGTAATCAAGCCCCGAGAACATCTCATCCACATACATTCTCGCCACCCGTTCAGGCGTAGTGTTCAGAGAGTCATCACTTAAATCAAGGCCCAAAGTCACCATAATATCTTTTATTTTGTCTTTGATTAATGCCTTTTTTTCAAGACTATCAAGACCATTTTCAATATATGGCGTCTCAAGCCCCTTTTCTATAAGAGCATCACGAACATTTTTCGCACATTCACTTAGGGTGTCAGACACTTTCATAGATTCGAGCTTCACTTTCTCTATCTTCCGTATAATGTTCATGCACAAGTCCGAAACGATCGGCAAGATAGGCACCTAAGGATCTCACACCGCTCTGCTCGGAAGCATCATGACCAAGCGCAATCACAGCGATATCGTACTCACGTGACAGATGATAGCACTGCTCGTTAAGATCGCCGGTAATCAATAGATCAAAATTAGGTTTTTGATTTTCATTTAGCAAAAAGGCCCCAGAACCTGAGCAGATACAGATGCGGCAACCTTCATTTAAAATCATGTCCGATTTACCCAAAAGCGCAATACGCGAATTTAAAGCATCATGATAGATATTAACGATATTGCGTAACTGCATGGCAAAGTTCATCTTACCCACAAGAGCGATAGATTTCTTATCATGCGGTCTTATGTAATCAAGACACTCAAGTTTCAGAAGATTGGCAAGATTTCTGTTGTTTCCAATCTCAAGATTGGCATCCAGAGGCAGATGATAGGCAATAAGGTTGATATTGTACTCTAAAAGCAGCCTAATACGTTCTTTAAACGCACCGCCTATAGTCTGAGGAACTCCTTTCCACAAAAGGCCATGATGTACGATAAGCGTATCCATACCATAGGCTTTGGCCTCTTTAATGGCACTTAAAGAGGCAGTAACAGCAGTCATAATCTTATGACACTCCTCTGCTCCTTCCACCTGCAGACCATTCTTAGCAGCATCATTATAGGCATCAGCATCAAGATACTGTCCCATAAAATCCACTAACTGATTACGTAACATAGAGACTCCATTTAAAGAGGATGAACAATACAGTTAGTCTTGGTCGTTTTCTCAGAAACTTTCTTGCATACATTCAAAATCTCTTCACGACTTGAGGAAACTGCGGCATACACACGAATGCTGAGTACACCATTAACATTACCTTTCTCGGTTGTTGGCTTAAATCCGGCCTTTTTTAGTTCAGCAACCACTTTATCCGCACCAACCTTTTTGGAGAACACTCCCACCTGAGCGGCATATCTTGAAGAGTTTTTAAGTTCAGGCTTGTTACTTTTTGGAGTAGTTACCACAGGATTAACCGATTTTTCCCGAGCACGATTGGAACGCAACACATTCTCCTCAGAACCTGCACTGACATTTGGCGTTCTATTTGAGGTTAAGCGCTCAGAATTTTCAGAAACTGCCGGTACAGAAACTGAAGGAAGCACCTCTTCAACTTCATCATATTTAGGCATATGAGGCGTGGCGTTATCAGCGACTGCAGTAGTTAAAGTGGAGGTATCTGGGACAGGTGGTTTTGGCAAATTATCACTCTTTGGCAAATCATCCTCAGGATCCAGAAGATCAGAATAATCATGTTCGTTTGCAGAAACCAACTGCCCTTCATTGTCAGTGACCGCTCCTTCCTTGGTAATTGCAATAGCATCAGCACTACGGTTGTTCTTAAAATCACTATTGTCCTTAAGCAGAAATGGAACCATGATAAGAATCACTGAAATGATCACTAAAAGTCCAACAATGCGGTTACGTACATTCTTAGAAAGAGTTTTCTTGGTTTCTTTTTGTTCTTGATTATTTTGTTCTGTCATTATTCTCACCATATTTTTCATTTAAAAAACTTAAGGCATTTGCAACTGTGACAAAAGAACCGGTAATGATTACCTCATCATCACCCTCTGCCTCTGCAAGCACACTCTTTAGGGCCTGCTCAACACTATCAAAAGTCCTACACATTGCACCTTTTCCCAAATTAGAGAAGGCTTTTTGCAGTCGTTCCTTCCCTTCACCGCGAGGTCCTTTTAGGGAGCATAAATAAAAAGAAGAAAAACTATCTTTTAATAGGGTGGCGACACTTTCAACATCTTTATCTTTGAGCATGCCAAGCACTAAAAAACGACTTCCCTTGCATAAAGTCTCCTGTAAGCGTCTAACAAGATAACTTATCGCCTCAGGATTATGGGCCACATCGACACACACGCGCGGATGCTGTTTGATACACTGACCTCTGCCTAAAAGAGAAACTTCAGTCAATACGCTGGCTATAACAGAATCCCTTATCCTAAAGCCACGATCTCTTAATAGATGTAGGACTTTGATGGCAATACCGGCATCATTCTCATGCACCTTCGGTTTAGTAAAGTGAAAATTAATGTTGGAGGCACTAGAATTTGCAAAATAAACAAAACCGTTCTCTGTACTTACACCAAAATCATAGTCAAAGGCATAAAAAGAACAGTGCAACGTTTTTGCTTTTTCTCTTAAGAAAGAAAGTACCTTTTCATCAACCCTGCCTACAACAACCTGTGAATCTTCCTTGATAATTCCAGCCTTTTCATTTGCAATCTCCAAAAGCGTATTGCCAAGGTACTGCATATGATCATAATCAATGGAAGTAATAACCGCAATATTAGCCTTAAGAATATTGACTGCATCAAGTCTCCCGCCTAAGCCAATCTCAAGAACAAGGGCATCTACGTGGGATTTTTTGAAGCAGAAAAAAGCGGCAAGAGTAGTAAATTCAAAATAGGTTAAGGGAGAATGAGTGCGTTCCATACAGTCCTTAACTTTGGCAAAAGCCTCAAGAAGCAGCGCAGTGTCCACTTTCTGCCCATTTATGACAATACGTTCTCTAAAATCAAGAACATGCGGCGAGGTATATAATCCGTATTTAATACCACTTTGATCTAAAGTGGCGGCAATCACAGCGGCTGTGGAACCCTTGCCATTCGTACCGGCAATTTCCACAATGGAACATTTCTCCAAAGACTTCAGAAAAAGAGCATCAAAAACCTTTTTTACTCTCTCAAGTCCAAGTTCTATGTTATTCGGATCCAAACTCTCAAGATAAACCAACCACTCCTCTAATGATTGCAAAGAAGGAGCGGTATTTAAAAAATTCTCATTTTTAAAACTATCTAACTGCATACAAAAAAAGACGTTTAAATCTTAACCTCAGACTGTACAAGATTGACTTCTGTTAACGTTTCAGTTTTAGGCTGAGACTTAGCCTTACTCTTACGATGTGGTTTATTAGCAGTTTTATTAGTATCAACTACAATAGGTTCAGCACCACCAGAATCTAGTAAAATTGAAACCAAAGCAGCAATTTCATCGCGCATTTTACTGCGTTCCACAATCATATCAATGGCGCCTTTTTCTAAAAGGAACTCAGCACGCTGGAAACCTTCTGGCAGTTTTTCGCGCACAGTCTGTTCTATAACTCTAGGTCCGGCAAAACCGATTAAAGCATTAGGTTCAGCCACATTAATGTCTCCTAGCATCGCAAGTGAAGCACTGACTCCTCCCATTGTCGGGTCAGTCATGACACTTATAAAAGGGAGGTGAGCTTTGGCAAGACGAGCAAGAGCAGCCGAGGTTTTAGCCATCTGCATTAAGGAGAATAATGACTCCTGCATGCGGGCACCACCAGAGGTGGAAAAACAGATGAGAGCACGATGAGTGGCAAGACAGGCATCGATAGCCTTACAGAATCTTGCGCCTACAACCGAGCCCATAGAACCGGCCATAAATTCAAATTCAAAAGCACAGGCCACAACTGGCTGCCCTTTTAAAGTCCCCTGCATCACGACTAAAGCATCTTTTTCCCCTGATTTTTTCTGGGCTGCGGTAAAACGATCCTTATATTTTTTTAGATCCTTGAACTTAAGTATATCTTTAGGCTCCATATCCACACCCAATTCCTCTCTTCCTTCCTTATCTAAGAAGGAATCGAGTCTTACTCTGGCACGAATATGCATATGATGTCCACATTTTGGACAAACGTTCAAATTACGCTCTAGCTCAGCACGGTATAAAACCTGATCACAGGATGAGCATTTGGTCCACACACCCTCAGGTATTTCATGCTTATTTCCGCCTATAATAGAAGGAGTAGCCTTATGTAAAAGATTCTCAAGCCAGTTCATAACAAATCCTATTACTAGTTCATCTTGCGACTGTCACCAAAACAGTCAAAATTTGTCTGTATTCTATCACAATAATAGGCCTGTGCGAAAACTAACTTGTCATGACAAAATAAAGCCTTCACAAAACTTAGGAAGGCTTTTTTCTGAGATACTGTTGTAAAAATCAGTTTTTTCTATACCAAAGAATGCTTGACTCTGTCTCGCTCTTCTGCTCTTTTCCCATTATTAAAACGCTCTAATGTACCCACAAGATAACCTGTAACCCTGCGAATACGATTAAATTTGATCCCTTCTCCCACTA
This sequence comes from uncultured Succinivibrio sp., assembly GCA_902772715.1. Taxonomy (GTDB): domain Bacteria; phylum Pseudomonadota; class Gammaproteobacteria; order Enterobacterales; family Succinivibrionaceae; genus Succinivibrio. Next base: position 1,256 of record CACYBT010000024.1, on the reverse strand, counting down.
TACCCTGACGGTTAGGACGTAAACGGCATACACTATTCATAACAAACCTGTAGTCAAAATAACGAAAAAAAATTACCTTATTTAGTATATATTAAAATAATGATAATAGGAACTATTACTACTTAATTTTACATATTATTAAAATAAAAATATGCCCATAAAAAACCATATTTATAGATCCGGCGTAATTTTTTGAGCAATTCCACGACCTCATTTTCAGTATAGTTGTTTACCTTTTGCGAAAAAGTTGAATAGCAGGTATGCATATAAAGATCATGTTGCCTTATAAAAGGACCTCTTTGTTTGAGATTATCGGGATAATCTTTAAAAAAACAGTTGTAAACTACTTCTTCCTTGCTATGAAAATGCCCTATTGTTAGATTTTGAGGACTGCCTTTAACCTCGTCTGAGGGTAAATCCAGACCATCTTGTATGTAAAATGGATTGCTAATGATACTCTCTGCTTTTTTTAGATTACATAGCCAGGATTCATAGTAAAAACGATTGTCTTCAAGTGTGGGTTCCTCAAGAAGTCTGACAAACTCACTGCGTACCCAAAAAAAGTTATACCATAAAAAATCATGCCCTGCACCGATATCAAAAGTCCCGTCATCACAAGTACCGACTTCAGACAGATCAGGGCGCATGGGGGCAAAACCGGCTCGCACTATGTGCGGATGCGCATCTAAAAAAGATAAGGTTTGCCGATAACGCCTAAAGGTATATAAAGTTAACAGTTTTTCCCGAATACAGCGGATATTAAAGATGGGCAGAAGATATTTATTCTTGTAGGACATGCCCTTAGTATGAAAATATATTAAATAATCATATTCCTCTTTTAGGGCTAAGGTGTAAATGCGGTGAATACCATGATATTCATAGGTATTCTCATGATAAATTTCAATTGAGGCACATTCATAAGGCAGATTTTTGATAAAATTTTCCGCATTCTCATCCGCCTTAGGATTAGAGACCACAAGATGTAATTCAGCCTCCGTCAAGATTCCGCTTCTTTTAACATCATTTAATTGCCCTAAAATAAACTTTCTATAGTTTTTTAAAGGATTTATGTACACAAAATAAACAATTCCAATTCGTTTTCTGAGCATTCTCTACCTAAGTCTTTTTTTTAGTGGTTACTATTCACGGCCTTTTAAGAGAAATAAACAATTTATCCAAAAAATTAAAGGCTGTTTTCTTCTTATTCTTATGTTGAGTAAGACATAATTCAAATAGGGCTTGAATTAATGTTCTTT
>CACYBT010000023.1 GCA_902772715.1 uncultured Succinivibrio sp. | reverse complement strand
TACTATCACGGCTTTATCTTAGGCATCGTAGGCCTTGCCGCTTCCACGAGAAAACTTACAGTACATGAAGAGTTAGAGTCAGGTGATGGCTTTTCTGATCTTATCTTAGATAATTTTGATGCCGAAAACTGCTGTATCCTAGAACTTAAAAAGGCCGAGAGCCTTGATAAATGTTATGCTGCCGCACAAGAGGCCACAGCACAGATAATCAAAAAGAATTATGCCGAGGAATTTATCACAAAACACTATAAAAAAATCTATGGCATCGGTATTGGTTTTGCCAAAAAATCCTGCAAGATTATCTCCCTAGGCAATCTTGCAGACAAAGAACATTAACGAAAACCCTATTTGAATTATGTTTCTCAACATCATAAGAAAATAGCCTTTAATTTTGAGGCCAAATTGTTTAATTCTCTTCAAAGACCGTGAATAGTAAAACTATTCCAAGTTTTTTTCTGAGACAAAATACAGCGGGACTAAGGTTTTAAGTAAGAACTCAGTCTGCCGATTCATCTCCTGGGCTTTCGATATGCACAAACTTTTTACTAAAACAGATGTAGGCCTCTGCCTTTGCTAAATTGTTCTGCCCAATATTTAATTTTGGCAAGACACTTTTGAACATATCAATAGTCGCCTCAGGCTGCTCTGCCGCTTCGCCATACCTTTTAACTTTGGTACTTGTATTTTCTGTTACAACATTAGTCTTAAATTCAATAAAACCCATATAACTGTCAGCAAAAAAAGCACAGTCGCATTTTTTGATGTTTGGTGATGTGACCACGCCATTATCACAGTGCAAAAGACAAAAAGATCTTTTGTGCGGATTTTTCACTTAAAAACAAAAATCCCTCATTTTAGGAGTTTTCAACACCTTTTGAGTAACAAAAGCAGATATCAAGCCTTTTGCGTCATTTGTGCCATCCGTAATATCTACATCCGCAATGTACTCATACTCGGATGATTAAAAATAACGTCATAAATATTCTCAAGATTTTGCAAAAACACCACATCAAGCGCTGCATCAGCAAGTTACTTAGGTAAATTTCTAAGCGATATCTTTTCATTTTTCATGAACAGTACGTACCAGAATGTCATAGAGTTTACAAAACACGTCTTCTATTTCATGTGATGCAAAATCAATCACATTATCTTTGATAAGATGGGTTTTAGTATCGATAACAGATTTACATGTACCGTTATCTAAGGCATAAACAGTAATTTCATCAGGTGTAAGATACTCCTTTTCCGGTATAATCGCACAAAGTTCACTGTATTCACTGCTGTCTTTTCTTAATCTTCCTTCTAAGATTCCTGCCATCAAAAGCACATTAACCTCTGATAATAAATAATGGCTGTGGGTGGTAATTACCGCAAGTCCCCTACTATCCTCATTACAGGATTTCACAATATGTGCAACTAAAGCACTCTGTGTGCCTGGAAAAAGATGTAACTCAGGCTCTTCAATGATGAATACCGTGCGCTGAGGTTTAGTTAATCTTGTATAGAGATCAGCCTTCCATACCTCATCCCTAGTTGAATATTTACTTAAAATTGTCTTGGTAAGTTTCTGCTCACGCTGAAGGTCTGACATGCATTTATTTGGGCCGTAAGTAAGGTCTGACATGCGTTTTTTGTGGTCATAAGTTTGGTAATACCCTTTAAGATAGAAATCTAAAAGCACAAAAAGCAGTACTGCCGCTCGGGTACCACCAGAACCATGAAATAGTGGGATACCACGAGCACTGTCTGATGAGACGGTTATGTAATCCCCACTTTTTCCACTGTTCTCTGCATCCTCATCATAATAATACCTGGTATTAAGTCCAGTTATAGAGAGCATGTTTTCTTTGGTATAATGAGAACGGCAATTTACCCAATTAAGAAGACAACTTCTGAAGTTTGTAAGTCCCAGTGGCATTGCACGTACATCCTTCAAAAAAATGGCACTTCTGTCTGATGGAAGATAAAGGATTTTATGTCTTACATAATTTCCGCCATCACACAAAAATTTACATGAAAGTTTGCCCCGGGAAAAATGGATACTAATATAAGCGGAGGCATAACTAATCTCAGTATCCTCATTAAAATAGCCCTCTAACTTATGAAAAGACTCTAGATCTTTTCTAAAATCGTCATGTGCAATACACTTTTCATCCAATGAGGTACAAGCCATCTTTTCAATCCACAGACAAGAACTTAGGATTTTAGCCACTGTGCTTTTACCACTTGATTCAGGACCTATCAGAAAACAGAATCTTTGAAAGATAATTTCAGCACTCTTAACTGGACCTAAACTTTTTATTTTTAATGTTCTCATGGGATATATATGCCTTATTTATGGCTCTTCTCTTATCTTATTCATTGCGGTACAATTACTACATATGGTCTTGTCACGTTTATGTCTCTCATGTTTTTGATAAAGCCAATGCAATGGCATAAATAATTTGCGGCAAACTGCGAACTGTGGTGGTGCATTCAACCAGAATAGAACATAGGCAGTGCAATAACAATTATTACGAACCTTAACTGTCAAAACAAAGCCAAACACATTGACGTTCATTAACCCATAATAAGGTGTTACCACTGCAATCTCTAGCAAAATATAGGGCTAACGAAAAATCAATAAATGACTTTGCTCTTTAGCATGTCCACATATAATCTTATCGTTTTATAAAAATCAATGTCATGCAGATTAGGTTACTAACGTGATTATATCTTGAAATCTGAATAAGCATGAAATGACGCGCTATTTCTAAAATAACAGATGACTACTGCATCTCCAAAATCAAACTCTTAAGCCCATCAAGTCTAGGATCAGCAAAATCAAAAGCACCCGTCTTGCAGGCTTCACCTATTTTTAACCCCACATAGCGATCAGTGCAGTTTAAAAGTAAATGCAGTTTGTTTTTATGAGGAGTTCTAATTGAAAACTTTCTTATATGATTAAGTACAGAAATATAATCATTAACAAAAATAGGAAGTTCTTCAGTTTTAGTAAATTCAGAATGAGGAACTTTAAACAAATCAACCAAAAGATCTTCAAGCGTTCCATTTCTAAATTTTCCATTAGTGTCCTTTCCCGGCAAAAGATAAAAACCGATTTTCTTGTTATCATTCCCCTCTTTAATCAGTCCGTCAGTACCAAGCCTGACATTCCAGGTTTTTTCAATATTGTTAATCAGTGAAATACAGGCATCTTCTGCGGATTTTTCAGCGTCTCTGACAAAGAGTATGCCTTTAACAGTACTGTAGTCAGGGATAGATTTAATAGACTTAAACTGATTTGACATATCAGAAATTCCACCAAGATTTATGATATGGTGACAATCCACAAAGTCATCTGCACATCTGTCCTCTAAAAAATCTAAATATCTGCATAAGAAGAAAAACTCATCAATACCTTCACACATTATTACAAAAGGTTTATTCTTATCAAACTTTACAGTGGCATTGCTTACAGATGACATTATCTGATCTCCAGATTAGCCATAAATGGAAGTTCAAGCTCCTTCCCCTGATAAACTACGGTTTTATGCTGGCCATCTACAAAATCCAATCTCTGGTAGCACAATTTATCCTCAGCCTTAAGTTTCTTCATGGAGAGAAGAGCGCTTTCAACCAAATCTCGATTATGGGTTGTCATTACTATCTGACAGTTCAAAGTAAGAGCTGTCTTAAACAGCGAAGTTAGAACTTCGTCATAAAGCTCATAATGAAGTCCGTTCTCAAACTCATCAATAAAAAGAATACCGTTTGGCAGAGTCATAATCGTTAATAGCAGCTGAAAGACTTTATTAAAACCGTCCCCCATGTAATTTGCGGAGATTATCTTCTCACTATCCCCTGACTTTAAGGTTACATATACGGAAGATACGCCCTGATCAATAACTGTAGAAATTGAGCTGATATCAGGCTCAAATAATT
>CACYBT010000022.1 GCA_902772715.1 uncultured Succinivibrio sp. | reverse complement strand
TTAAGACTTATGAAAAAAGTACTTACTATTGAAGGTATGATGTGCAATCACTGCAAAATGAGTGTTGAGAAAGCCTTAAAAAGTGTACCTTCGGCACAGAATGTTTGCGTCAGTCTTGAAGATAAAAATGCTGTTCTTGAGGTTATGAACAGTGTTCCAGATGATGTTTTAAAGCAGGCGGTAAGTGATGCAGGTTTCACTGTGACCGCCATTACTGACGCTAAAGCATAGTTTTATTAAAGATGAGCGTTGCATGTTAGAGCTAGATGAGAGTGATGTTGCTATTTTAGGAGCCTTAAGGGATGATTCCCGTCTGCCCCTGCGTGAGCTGGGAGCGCGTAGTGGGCTTACGGCTCCTGCGGTATCTGCCCGTTTGCGCCGTCTTGAAAGTGCGGGGGTGATTAAGGCTTATACTTTAACAGTGTGCGAAAGTGCTTTTGGTCTTGAGTGTGAGGGAATTTTTATGGTGAAGGTGCAAAGAGGGCAGGAGGAGTCTTTTTTGGACTATATGCACTCGGCACTCTGTGTTACCTCCCTGTACCGCATTGCCTGTGAGTTTGAGTACCTGTGCATTGCCTCATTTCCGAATCTTTTGGGACTGACATCTTTTTTAGATTATCTTAAGCAGCATTTTGGGGAAACTACAGTTAAGGTGGTACTCGATAAACCGTTTGTTAATCGGGTGGCACTGCGTTTTTCGGATAAAGGCTAGAGCCTAATACTCAATAAACAATTTTTTTAATATTAAAATAACATCATGGTTATACCATGTCTTTTAGAGGAAATACACATGTGGGATTATTCTGATAAAGTTAAAGATCATTTTCTGCATCCACGTAATGCCCGAGTGATTGAAGATGCCAATGCTGTTGGTGATGTTGGTTCTATTATCTGTGGTGATGCTCTGCGTCTCATGCTTAAAATTGATCCGACAACGGAAGTTATTGAAGATGCGGCTTTTCAGACCTATGGCTGTGGTAGTGCTATTGCCTCTTCGTCAGCCTTAACTGAAATGCTCAAAGGCAAAAGCCTCAAAGAGGCTGAGAAAATCACCAACCAGGAAATTGTCGATTATTTGGGGGGCCTGCCTCCTGAAAAAATGCACTGTTCGGTGATGGGACGTGAGGCCTTGGATGCTGCTATTGCCAACTATCACGGTAAGTCTTATGAAAATTCCCATGATGACGGGGAACTTGTCTGTCACTGCTTTGGGGTAGGGATCAACAAAATCAAGAAGGCAGTGTGGGAAAATCATCTCACTACGGTAGAGGAAGTTACCAATTATACCAAAGCAGGCGGTGGCTGTGGCTCGTGCAGAATGCGCATTGAGGAAATTATTGATGAAGTGTGGGTAGATCTTGAAAAATGTGGGGTCCCAAGACCTGGTCATGTGCCGACTCCAATTCCTTCACTTAATGTTGCTGCAGCCCCGGCTGGTTTTAATTCCATTACTCCGGTTTCAAGCATTAAGAAAGATGAAATGTCAAAACCTGAGGATTCTCCTGTTTATAATGAAGTTATGGCGGTGTTGTCTGAGGTTAATTCTGGACTTAGCGAAGGTTCATCTATCACCCTAAAGAGTCTTAAAGGTGCTCATTTGGAAGTTGTGTTTGCAGGATCCATCAAGGATGGCATGATGAAAGAAATGACCTTAGGTTTTTTAAAGCAGAAATTAACCGCGGCTACAGGCCGTGAATTTACTGTGACTGTAATCTAGGAGAAGATGATGAGTGCAGAAAATAATAACGAGTATGGCATTTATCTTGATAATAATGCTACCACCCGTATTGCTCCAGAGGTTGTGGAGGCTATGCTTCCTTATTTTAAGGAATACTACGGTAATGCTTCCTCACAGCACGGTTATGGTGTACCTGTTGAAAAGGCAATAATTCACGCACGAGAGCAGGTTGCTGATTTTATTGGTGCAGAGTACCCTGATGAAATTATCTTTACCTCCTGTGCCACAGAATCTGATAATACGGCTTTGTGGTCCGCACTGTGGTCGCAGCCTCAGAAAAACAGAATTGTGACGACTCCGGTTGAGCATCCTGCGATAATGAGTACCTGTGATTTTCTCTCTTCGCGAGGTGCGGAAATTGCTTATGTAAAAATTGGACAGGATGGCAGAATTGATGAGGAAGACTTTAAAAACAAGTTAACGCCCAATACCGCTTTATGTTCCATTATGTGGGCTAACAACGAGACTGGTAATATTTATCCTGTAGAACGACTTTCTGCTCTTTGCCGTGAACGGGGGATCATGTTCCACACCGATGCCGTACAGGCGGTGGCTAAACTGCCTATTTCAGTAAAGGACACCGGGATTAACATGCTCTCTTTTTCCGGACATAAGATCCATGCACCTAAGGGCATTGGGGTGCTGTATGTACGACGCGGTACACGTTTTATACCTTTTATGAAAGGAGGACATCAGGAGCGGGGGAGACGCGCCGGCACAGAGAATGTTCCTTATATTGTAGGTTTAGGGATGGCCTGTGAACTTGCCAAGAAACATCTGTCGGAAATCAATACGCGGGTTAAGGCATTGCGTGACAGGCTTGAAAACGGGATCATCTCTTCAATTCCACACTGTTTTGTCACAGGCGATAAAGAGCATCGCACAGCCAATACCTTGAATGTGGCTTTTAAGTTTGTCGAAGGTGAGGCCATTCTTCTGATGTTAAACGAGTATGGTATTGCCGCTTCATCAGGTTCGGCCTGTTCATCTGATTCTCTTGAGCCATCACATGTCATGCGTGCTATGCAGGTACCTTTCTCTGCTGCTCATGGTACGATTCGTTTTTCTTTATCCCGTTATACTAAAGATGAAGATATTGATAAGACATTGGAGGTACTACCTGGAATCATCAGTACATTACGCAGTATGTCACCTTACTGGAAGGAGGGGAAACCTGTAATTACCGGACTTGATCATGAATTTGATGCTGATTCTAAGGAGGTTCGTGCTTAAATTCTGTGACTGTATATGCAATAGTCATGATATAAAGTTTTTTTGTCATAATTCTTAACTTAAGAAATTGTCCCGAACTCTTTTTTCGGGACAGTTTTGGTGCGCTCAGCATGTGCACAGTCTAATAGAGTAAAGTCCCTAATTCGGCCTTGAAGGGCAAGAGCAAAGCGAACAGCAAGGTTTACATCGTAAGGTGTGGGATGAAGAAACCACCAGATTTATCCGAACCTACGAACAGAAACTGCATATGAGGCAGGATATGATGATGTTACGGCTTTAAATGAAGATGAAACCTAATGCTGAACTGTAGCACATGGTGTAAATGCAGAGGTTCAGGGATAAAGAAGACTGTGCACTAACCCGACCAGTTACACATAGCAGGCATTTCTTTCAATAATGGTCTTAAAAACTCTCACCACCTTTTTGAAATATAATATGTGACATAGCATGGCTCCCATACATAACTTTTTAATTATGCTAGCATAGCATAACGCTAGTGTGGATTATTGATGTTGTTAAATCATAAGAAAATATACACTGTGAATAGTAATTATCTATATCATCTGTCTTTAGAAAAATTTTACTTATTTGTCATCAAGAGTTTATAATAAACATTTTATTGTAGTTATATTTTAATCTTCAGTATGTTCTAATTAAGGTTAGATTGTGAGCATTTTAGCGGGTAAATTATGGTTGCTGTGCTTTTCTACAATGATGCTAGCACCAATGTTTTACAATATTGTCAAGACGGAAGGCCGAACCTTTGGTATTCATTCTATTGCCATAATTTCTGTGTTTTGGACTATGTTCTTTCGCCTTATGGTGGTAGCCGCATCGTATTTTAATTTTAATACGTTAATCATGTTTGTGCTGTTGCTGTTGTGGCAGCTATGCATTCTTTTTGCTACCGTGGCGGTTTTTTACCTCATATTAAATGAGTTGAAAGAAAAATTCATGCGCTACGCTAATACCAATGACTGGCGCTATCTCTTTCCTGCAGTTTTTGAGGCCGTAATACTCATTTTCTTTAATTGTTCGGGGATCATTTTCCCTGATGCTGACGAGGAACTCATTTCACAAGGAGCATCTTTTTCTCTTTACTTTGTAGTTAATTTCTACGTGATTGTCGGTGCGTGGCTGTGCTATAAATCATATCTTTACAATCTTGATTTTGATATCAAGTATTTGGCACGTAAGCATTTTTTATATTTTATGGTGCTCTGTGTAGCCTTGTTCTTGCAACAGGTGGTTTTCAAAGAGGTCGAAGTCGGATTCTCCCTTGCGGTATTTCTTTTCTTTAACTATATGACGAGAAGTCGTACTCTTATCTCTCAGGATCCGTTATCTGGTGTGAATAACCGTGTGACCTTCAACAAATTTATCAATAATGTTTTTGTCAGTCGCGAACATGCGGATGCCTATATTATCTTTATTGATATTGATAAATTCAAACAGATTAATGATACTTATGGCCATCTGGAGGGCGATGAGGCTATCTCGCTTGTCGGTAAGACACTAAAGAGTATTGCCGGTGAATATAATGCCTTTGTGGCTCGTATCGGTGGTGATGAGTTTGTTCTGGTTGTGCAGAATTGTGACAAAGAAAAAGTATTAAAAATTATCGACAGTATTTCCTATGAACTGGATGAAAGACTGATCTTCTCAGATAAGAAATATGACTTTACCGTCTCTTGCGGTTATGTTTATGTGGAGCCTCAGGACCATAATATTAAGGATCTTATTTCTAAGGCTGACAAGAGAATGTATCAGGAAAAATCGAGGAAAAGGGAAGAAGTTAATGCTGTCAATTAATTTCATCGATAATCCTACGATGTTTTATTTTGTCGTGGCGACGGCACTGATGGTTATTGTGATTTATTTAGGAGACAGGGAATTAGATACAGAGACTTCCCTGGTCAGTTGCAGTGTTTCGCTTTTGATTTTGATCCATTCTCTAATTTTTATTCTGCTTTATCTTTTCTATAATGCAGTGTATCGCTATCTGCCCTTGGATTATAAAATCAGCACCTCATTTATCGTGGTGCTGCTCGCCTTTCTTGATAATTATTTTGCGATTTTTTATCCTTTTTTTTTGTTAAGTCTTATCAGAAGAACCAGAATTGCCAATAGAAGCCGGCTCCTACTGCATGGAATGGCCTACAGATTATATTTTCTGGCTTTTTATTTTTGTGCCATCATTATAGGGGTTTCCATTGTGGTGACCTCGGTAATGGTTATTTTTAATAGTCCACATATAAGAGAGACCATACAATATATTGATAACGCCATTATCCTTGTAGGACTTACTGGTCTTATTCTGGCCACACCGGATCTTAACCTTTTTATGCATGCCGTCATTGAGAAAACCTTCTTTCAGAATTCCTTTATTTCCAAACTTATTACGTTTTTTATGATTGGCAGTGTGCTCGTTATTATCTTTAAAAGAGAATTTCACGCATCAATCATTTATCTTATCGCGGTGATATTTGTTTTTTATGTGCATGTGATTTCGCAAAACAAGTTTATATCCATTGATTTTTTAACCGGCTTAAATAATCGAAATGAACTAATGGTTTATGTTAACCGTTTATTTGAGCGCAAGTATGCTTTAAATTCCTCCTTTAAGATCATCTTCTTTGATGTTGATAATTTCAAGAAGATCAATGATACCTACGGTCATATTATTGGCGACAAGGCCTTAATCAGTATTGCGGTTGCTTTAAAAAGATGCATGCGGCATCGGCGCTGTTTTATTTGCCGTTATGCCGGCGATGAATTTGTGACGGTATTTGAAAGCATAGGAAACAGTGATGTCTCCAAAATATTTGATGAATTTTCAGGATATCTTCAAGAAGAGTGCAGATTTATGAATTATCCTTTTAAACTCTCAGTTTCATACGGCTGTAACAGTTATAATCCATCAATGTTAACTGCGCAGGAATTTATTGATGAGGCGGATAATCTAATGTATCAGCAGAAGAAGAAAAGAAAGCAAGAGGAGCAGTCTTTGGTCTTTGAGTCCTAGATTGAAGTGGGGAAAATATGGATATTTCGATGGATTTATTTACGATTGGTGACTCCTATAAGTTTTTTTACGGTACTTCGGTGATTTACCTCGTAATTGCCTGCTATTTCATCTTAAACCGTATTATCTATAACGAAAGGTCAAACCGTACCTCCTACTCATATGTAGTACTTAGGGTCTGCCATTTTTCCAAAATTGAGGCATTGTTTTTTCTTATTTATTCGATTTTAAACGTTGTTGGCTATGATTTTAATCTGGTGCCATGGCGTTATTTTGTGTACATTGTCCTTTCCTGTACTTTTGTCATCTGTTTTTTTAATGGTATCACCCCTTTTGTGATGTTTGTGATTATTAGGAGACAAATGCACAATATCTCAATTTTTAAGGGACTGCTTAATCGGTTTGCTCTTCTTGTTTTTTCCTGCTTCGTAATTTCATTTACCATTTTAGTGCCACTGATCTTGCTTCAGCTTGATTCGGTTGCACTTGATACCTATGATTATCTTTTTAGACTGACGGTATTTTTGGCCTTCCTGCAGATGTTGCTTTTCTTTTTTGCCTACAGGGATTCCGCCTTATTTATCAGGAGCCTTTTAAAAAGAAGTTTTTTTACAGGATTTTCCTGCACTGTGATAAGCACAATATTTGTTTATCTGCCGACGATTATCTGGCCTCTTAATCTGGCTCTGATCCTGCCTTTGAGTTTTATCATTCAAGTGGCTTATATTTTTGTTGTGCATATATTGTCCCAGGCAAAAGCCGTATCCCGTGATTTTCTGACGGGTATGAATAACCGTAATGAACTGTATCGCTATTTGACGCATATGTTTGAGAAGGGTGATGACTTAAATTCTACGTTGCATCTTATTTTTATTGATGTCAACAAGTTTAAAAGCATCAATGATACCTATGGACACAGTCAGGGGGATAAGGCTTTGATTGCTCTGAGTGACGCACTAAAAAAATCAGCATTCAGCAGAAACTGTTTTCTGTCTCGCTATGCCGGGGATGAGTTTGTGGTGGTCATGCGGGAGACTCCGGAACAAAGTGTGGAAAATTTTATCTCCAATCTTTTGGAGAATATCAGAATGACCAATGAATCTAGGGTTAATCCTTTTACCTTATCAGTATCAATAGGTGAGGTGGCATATTCTGATGACTACACTAATCTTGAGGAATTTATTGAGGCTGCAGACAGAGATATGTATGAGCATAAATCTGTCTCAGAGTTTTAGGATTTTTTCTATAAGGAGACCTTTTAGGTTATTTTTATGGGTTTATATACACAGTTAGTAAATGGTGGTATTTCAAAAATCAAACCATATCAGGCCGGCAAGCCTATTGAAGAAGTGCAGCGTGAATTGAAACTTGATGATGTGATTAAACTTGCCTCCAATGAGAATCCCTTCGGCATGAGTGCCAAGGCTCAAAAAGCGGCTTTGGCCTGTCTTGCGAGCGCTAATCTCTATCCTGATGCCAATGGTTTTTATCTAAAGCAGAAACTGCATGATAAATTCGGATATGATGTAGACGAGATTACTTTAGGTGCGGGTTCTAATGAACTGATTAACCTCCTGTTTCAGGCTTATGTCAATAAAGACTGCAATGTGGTTTTCCCCGAGTATTCCTTTGTCGTTTATCCCATGGAAACCACTGTTGGCGGAGCCTTAGGGATAAGTGTACCACTTAAGAATTTCGTACCGGATATTGAGGCCATGGAAAAGGCGGTTAACGAGAATACGCGTATTGTGATTTTTGCCAATCCTACAAATCCTATCGGTACTTCTGTAAGTTACAAGGCGCTACATGATTTTATCGGCAAAATGCCTAAAAGCACCCTAGTGGTAATTGATGAGGCCTATAACGAATTCAATCGTGATGATCCTGAATATGTGGATACTGCCTCCTGGCTTTTGGAGTTTGAGAATCTTGTGATCTCCAGAACTTTTTCCAAAGCCTACGGCCTTGCCGGTTTAAGAGTAGGTTATATGCTGTCAAACAGCGAGATATCCTCGGTGTTAAATCGTCTTCGTGCTCCGTTCAACGTTAATATGGTGGCGCTTGCTGCTGCTACTGCTGCATTAGATGATGATGAATTTATACGAATGACCGTAGAGAATAATACTTCTGAACGGCTGCGCTATGAGAACTTTTGCAGGGCAGAAGGCATCTTTATGATCCCATCATCTGCCAACTTCGTGACTATGGACTTTAAGGATAAAGATGGCGTAGAGATTTCAAAAAAACTTATGCAAATGGGAGTGATTGTCCGTCCGCTTCAGGCATATGGACTTAAGTCCTGTATACGTGTTTCCATTGGTCTTAGGGAAGAGAACGATCGTTTCTTTGCCTCCTTAAAAGAAATTTTAAAAACAATGTAGATTATAAGGATTCTATTGTGATAAATTCCGCTCTTAAGATCCCCAAAATTACCGCAGTTAAAGGACAGGTTATTCTGCCTGGCTCCAAAAGTCTGTCAAATCGCGCACTTCTGGTTTCATCTCTAGCCTCCGGCAGTACCAGACTTTTAAATCTTTTGAAATCAGATGATACCGCTCGCATGATGGAAGCCTTAAAAGCGCTTAAGGTTGAGGTAAGAAGCAATACCTCCTTCGTAGAAGTCACGGGAAAGGGGGGACC
>CACYBT010000021.1 GCA_902772715.1 uncultured Succinivibrio sp. | reverse complement strand
TTGAAAATCATGAGTTGTTCTAAAAGATAATTCTTAATATTCAGATAGTTAACAGTATAGTACAAGTGTATTGGGAAATTTGTAATTAACTAAAATAAATTGCTAATTTTTATATTTAAAAAAATAAACAACAGCTTATGTCCTCACTAACTTTTTCATCTACTCCTATAACAAATACCGTATTGTTTATTATCTTGCTATTCTTTAAGCATAGCCTCTTCAGCATTGGTTTTAGGCTCATTCCGTTTGATAAGAATGCCACAGATATCTCTTGAATTTTCAGTTTCGTTAGAGTATTCCTTTAAAGATCTGTAAAGATTTATAAGTTGATCTGAGGCGCTTTTATCAGAAGATTGTTGAGCAATTTCGATAATTCGTGTCAATCCAAACTCTTTGCCTGCTTTGTTTTTTACTTTATCGATACCATGATTGGCAAAGAGAAGATTATCATTTACCTGAAATTTTCCCTTGGCATCAGTATAGGTATGATCTTTATTGGTACATAACAGAGGTTGTAAATGATCCTTGTTTAAGATTTCATATTTATTTTTGTTCTGAATATGGATAGGGGAAAGATTGCCTCCAGATGAATAGATAAAGTTTCCAGTATTTTCACTTAGAATAATCACAAACAGCTCCATTTTAAAAGTGCTGCGCTCTTTTAGCATCATCATCTTGTTTAGACAGGTAAGGGCATAACCTGGCAGTTTGTTTTCGTGAATGATGGCACTTTTAAGGTAGTTGATACTAAGACTAATATATGGAATAGCAACTTCACCACCTGGTTCACATGTCCCAAAAATCACTCCTATGTTGTCTTTGTCGACTCTAAAAATATCATAAAAATCAGATGGATTTTCACCAGATGGCTGAATAAAAGAGGCAATATCAAGATAGTTTGAGTGCGGCATGTCAGAATTTATAGGCATTAAATTCGCATGCATGGAAGAAATAAGCAGATCTTTTGTTTTCTTGACTATTTGTACTAGTTCCTGCTTGTGCTCTTCTTGTGCAGTATTAAATTTATTGCTGATATTCTCTGTGATGTTTTGGCACAGTTTTATTATGCTCTCGACCAAGGGATGCAGCAGATTACACCGAATATTGTTTACTCTAAGTTTTTCAATATTGAGATCAGCCTTTATCTGATTTTTAAAAATATTTGCCGATAGAATATCTAAGGTATTTTCGATATATTTTCTATCTTTGTCGAATATATTGAAAAAGACTATGGTCAGATAAATTCCAATTACAAAAAGGACTAGGCAAAATAGAATGGTAACTATATTGAAAGTAATTACTGAACTAACTGCCGAATTTTTGTCAAGTGCGGTACACACATACAAATCGTAATCCTTAAGATAGGATAAATTCATGATATTATTACTTTTGTGTGGTGAATCAATAATAACCGAACCTTCATTCTGTGCTTTTATAAAAAAATTGTCTTCAATATTGGGAATGTTTTCACCATAGGCATTGGAAAGAATAATATTTTTGCGATTGTCGAGAATCAGCAGTTGGTAATTGTTATCGTCCTCTAAAATGTTCTCAATGTTAAGATGGGATACTATATTAGAGTAATTAGGGGCATTATAGAGATCGCTATCCTTAAGATTTCTGAAATAAAGATATTTTTTGATCGCATTTTTATCAATAACATATCCTACAAAGGATTTGTGATCCTCAATGCGGCAGACAAACTTTTCAAGAGTTAAGTTGAATTTTTTAAAATATGCACTTACTTCCTCTTTTTTATTATCAGGAACCTTCAAAACCTTGTAACAGTCTTCCCCTTTATAGTCTGGTTTAACATCTTCATTATAAATGGAAGTTTCAAAGAGCTGTTCTACATTACTTGATTTTGAATAATAGTAAAATGCAACATAATCTAATGGGGCATTATCTTCATTTAAAGCAAGATATTTGTCAATGGCTGAGCTTTTGATATCTGCAAAAAGTGTACTTAATTTTATCGGTTCGCTGTTAGTTCTGCTCTTAAGTGCCTTATCAATGTTTAAACTGATAATTTTAGATGTATTGGTAAGTGATTCTACCTGATTAGAAAATAAACTTGGATAAAAAAAGTATTTGCTGTAGCTGAGGAAAAAACTGACAACGACTATAAAGCCGATCCCCAATAACAGCACAAATCTAGTTTTATATTGCATTTAATTTCTAGCCCTAAAATTTCTTAAACACTAGTAAACATATCATAAAGTCGATTAAAATTCTATAATATAAGATGTTTTTGTGTTCTTGATAGTGATTTCTCATCAGTTTTTTGGGGAAATGTGATTTTTTATTTTTTTGGGATTTATTTATGTCAAAAGTTCAGAAAAAGGGGTTTGTAAGAATTGCCAATGCTTTTATTTACAGTATGAAAGGCTTTAAGGCAGGATTTGCAAATGAGGCTGCTATTCGTCAGGAGTTTATCATTGCAATTATCCTGACTGTAGTCGCGTTTTTTATTCAGAACAGTGTTTTTGAACTTATACTGCTGATATTTATGCCATGGTTTGTTGTGACTGTGGAACTTCTAAATTCAGCAGTTGAGACTGTAGTCGACAGAATTGGTCCTGAATTTCATGAGTTATCTGGCAGAGCCAAGGATTTAGGATCTGCTGCGGTTTTTGTAAGTCTTTGTCTTACTTTTTTTACTTATCTTATCGTGATTTTAGGATGATCTTGCGAGAATTCTCGGCATTTTAATGCCGAGATGAGAGCAAGTATGCTAGACTATAAGCATGAAGGAAAATCTTATACATTCTAGAAC
>CACYBT010000020.1 GCA_902772715.1 uncultured Succinivibrio sp. | reverse complement strand
TTGAAAATCATGAGTTGTTCTAAAAGATAATTCTTAATATTCAGATAGTTAACAGTATAGTACAAGTGTATTGGGAAATTTGTAATTCATCTTTACATCTGTTTTTTTTGATACTAGAGGGCGTTTCTTAGAATTTCTACAATTCCTTTGTGATCAACAGGACGGATGGCAATTGATAAAGGTGCAAACCAATGCTCTTCAATATGTGTTGCCATATCATCAAAGTGTTCATCGCTAATACCTAAATCACGCAATTTTGATGGCATACCAATGGATTTAAAGAATTCCTCTGTTTTTATAATCGCTTCATTTGCAGTTTCCATAGGAGTGGCTTTTTTTATCCCAAATACTCTTTCTCCATACTGAGCAAAACGATCCACTGTATCCTCATTTAAGGCATATCGCATAAAGGATGGAGTAACAATCGCAAGTCCCACACCATGTGTAATATCATAATAGGCACTTAACTCATGCTCAATGGCATGGCACACCCAGGCAGAAGTGTCACGGCCTATTGCCAAAATACCATTACAGCCTAAGGAGCAGGCCTGCATTAGATTGGCTCTTGCTTCATAATCCTCAGGATTTTTAAGAGCCTTAGGAGTGTATTCAATAACGGTTTTAAGCATACCCTCACATAAAGCATCAGTTAAAAGTGTCCCTTTTTTAACAAGATAGGACTCAAAGGTATGAGACATACAGTCGACAGCTCCGGCTGCAGTCTGATTCTTTGAAACAGAAAAAGTGTACTGTGGATCTAAAAAAGATACGGCAGGATTTAAGTTATTCCCAAAGATAGGAAGTTTTTCATTGGTTTCAGCATTTGAAATCACAGCACTATTATCATATTCACTGCCTGTTGCCGATAAAGTCAGAACTGTAACAATTGGTACAGCACGACCAACCTTAGAAGAATCTAAAACTAAATCCCAAGGGTCTCCATCATAATAGGCACCAGCGGCAATATTCTTACTGCAGTCTATTACACTACCGCCACCCACGGCCAAAATGACATCAATATGCTCATTTTTGCAGATTTTAACCCCTTCACGAACAGAAGAAATTTTTGGATTAGGTTCAATGCCGTTTAACTCAAAAACATTTTTGCCGGCGGTCTTAAGTTCAGCAATAACCTTGTCATAGAGACCAATCTTTTTAATACTGCCGCCACCATAGGTTAACAGAACATTTTTACCAAAAGAAGATAAAACCTCATGTAATTCGCTGATTCTGTCCTTTCCAAAAATAATATGGGTTGGCAGATATAGATCATAGTTATTCATAAATACACTCCGAAAAAATAATTGAACTGTTGATGCAACTATTTTTACATTAAGATGACACCGTGTCAACTTTAATTGCAATAAATTAATTACTTATTATTCATGCAGTTAGTAAAAAGTATTTGATCTTAAAAACATTAATTCTTTAATTATTTTTAGGATAATTGATAGTTTTATGTCCCATTGTTTATTTTTATATATAATTTTCCATATATAAAGACATAATGTTTAAAATATGTTAAACTAAACGTATAATGTTTGTGCTGTCAGCGTATTTTTTTTTGCTGAACTTTAAATTTAAAGACGGAGTTTTTATGCCTAAGATTTCCAAGGAATGCTGTGACGAGCGTAAAACCAGAATCATCAGTGCCTGCAGACAGCTTTACTGTGAACGGAATTTTAAAGATATTTCCTTAAAGGATATCAGTGCCCTTGCCGGTTGCACACGTACTACCATCTATAATTACTTTGATAATAAGGAAGAAATCTTCCTGGGATTACTTGAATGTGAATATTATGACTGGACTTTGGAATTAAAAAGACTCAAGGATTCTCCAATACGTCCTACTATCGAAACTTTTGCCGAAGCACTCGCGCATTCACTTGAAAAAAGAGTGGCCCTGCTAAAACTTTTGGCTACCAGTCTTTATGACATTGAGGAACACAGTTCCCACGAGGCAATTGTTGCTTTTAAAAGGGAATATAAAGACGCTCGGGAGACTCTCTACACCTGCCTTGTAGATTTTTTTAAAGAATTTTCAGAAAAAAAGAAACTGGCCATTGTAGATATGTTCTTTGCCTCGTTATTTGGGATCTACCCTTTCTGTTTTGTGACCGCCAAACAAAAAGACGCCATGCAGGAGGTCAAACTCACTTACACTCATTACTCAATTTATGATTTTTCCTATCAGTCGGTAAAAATGATGCTCTCATGTGCTGACGATTAAAATAGTTTGCACTGCTAATAGAAAAATAGTGGACCTCATCAGCAGTGAACTGCAAATCATCCCGCTACGACTGCGAGGTTTTAATTTTATTATCACAAGCCCATAGAATTTTGAATATATTAAATCAACAATATTTTACGGCGCCTAGCACATATTGTAAGCGTAAACTCTAATCACCTGGGATTATTAAAAAAAAAAAAAAAAGGTTCAATAAATATTCCTGTGGGTTCATCTTCTAGATTCATCCATAA
>CACYBT010000019.1 GCA_902772715.1 uncultured Succinivibrio sp. | reverse complement strand
CATTGGAATTTATGGGCAGAGAAAGTTCTTTTTTAGGCGTATCTTTACCGTAATTATCGGGCAGATAAAAATTATCAACAGACATGAATCACGAATTTCAAATATATATCAAAAATCTTAACTTGAGTACCACATATTTTTTTTGTAGAAAAAAGAGTTAAGTCTCGTCATCGAGGAAGAAAAAATTATTATCTCTATCAGCAAACTAAACATGTTGTCACATTCTTGCATATTCTAGCATAATCTAGATTTCAGTTATCAGCGTAGAAGCAGAAAACTTGCGGGTAATTGCTATTCACAGTAGCCTAAAACAGAACAGTAAGTATTCAAACATTCAAAAGTACTGTGGTTTACTTTTTTTGCGCAAATTAGTATAGCCTTATTTATGAAATTTCAAGTTTGATTCTTAATGGATGGCTGAAAGTCAGTTCTAATATAGGGAACTGACTGAAATTAGGTTAGAATCGACGTATGCAGAATCGCACGTACGATGGTGTTATCACGAATTTAGGATAAGTGGTGTGAGAGTGCAAGAGTAAAAACCGCCTTACTCGTTCATAGCATAAACCAGAAACGAGTGTGGCTAATTTGATGTCTTCATTTGATGGAGATTAGATCAACAAGATTCAAAAAAAATTCTTGATCTTTATCAAAATTGATGTAAAATACTATCGCTTTGTTATGCGCTAGTATTGTGATTGTAACAGGTCCAGCCCTACTTCATTTGTGATGTGGCTGAGGGTACTCTCCCTAATTTTGGGAGAAATTGGTAGAATGTAGCACTTCCTCTCCGTAGTGAGAAGGCAGGTGTCTATGTGTTCTTTTTTATATTATGGAGTCTGCAATGCAGAATCAAAGAATCAGGATCCGTCTTAAAGCATACGATCACAGACTGATTGATCATTCAACAGCAGAAATCGTTGAAACCGCTAAGCGTACCGGTGCACAGGTTCGTGGTCCTATCCCGCTCCCTACACGTAAGGAGCGTTACACTGTCCTTATCTCTCCTCATGTTAACAAAGATGCTCGTGATCAGTATGAAATCCGTACTCACAAGAGATTGGTTGATATCGTGGAGCCAACTGAAAAGACTGTAGATGCTCTCATGCGTTTAGATCTTGCAGCTGGTGTGGATGTTCAGATTAGTCTTCGTTAAAAGGGGAAATTACAATGTCAATCGGTTTAGTAGGCCGCAAACTTGGTATGACCCGTGTATTTAATGAAAACGGTAAATCTGTTCCTGTAACAGTTATCCAAGTTGAAGCAAATCGCGTAACCCAGATTAAAAATAATGATACTGATGGCTATACCGCCATTCAGATCACAACTGGTGAACGCAAGCCTAGTCGTATGACCAAGGCTGAAATTGGTCATTTTTCTAAGTCAGGCGTTCAGGCAGGCCGTGGCTTATGGGAGTTTCGTTTAACTGATGAGGAGTTGGCTTCCTATAAAGTTGGTGATGAAATCAAAGTTGATGCCTTAAAAGATGTAAAGAAAGTTGATGTTACTGGTCAGTCCAAAGGTAAAGGTACCGCCGGTACTATCAAGCGTTATAACTTCTTACATCAGGATTATACACACGGCAACTCACGTTCCCATCGTGTACCAGGTTCTACTGGTCAGAACCAAACTCCAGGTAGAGTTTTCAAGGGCAAGAAGATGGTTGGTCATATGGGCTCAGAGAAAGTTACAGTACAGTGCCTTGATTTAGTTCGTATTGATGCTGAGCGTAATTTATTACTCGTCAAGGGTGCTGTTCCTGGTGCCAACAATGGCGACGTGATTGTAAGACCAAGTCTTAAGGCTTAACCCGAGGTAATAGAATCATGGAATTAAAGTTAGTTGGCGCAGACAAGCAGTTGGAAGTGTCTGAGAACACTTTTGGCCGTGAGTTTAATGAGCCATTAGTGCATCAGGTTGTTGTTTCATACCTGAGCACTGCACGCGCCGGTACTAAAGCTCAGAAAACTCGTTCTGAGGTATCTGGTGGTGGTAAGAAACCTTTCCGTCAGAAGGGTACAGGTCGTGCTCGTGCTGGTTCATCTCGTTCACCTTTATGGCGTTCGGGTGGTACCATATTTGCTGCAAAGCCACAGGATTGGACTCAGAAGGTCAATCGTAAGATGTACCGTGTTGCAATGCGCAGCATTTTATCTGAGTTAGTTCGTCAGGATCGCTTGCTTGTGGTTGATGATTTTAAAGTCGAAGACCACAAGACTAAGTCATTAGTAAATAAGTTGAAAGACTTAGGCTTAAAGCAGGTTCTTATCGTTACTGATGCTTTTGAGCAGAATCTGTTTTTAGCATCACGCAATCTGTACAGAGTTGAAGTTTGTCAGCCAGGTACATCTGAGTTTAATCCAGTAAACTTAGTTGGATATGAGAAGGTGCTGATGACTAGTGCTGCTGTGAAGAAGGTAGAGGAGTTGCTTAAATAATGTCTGACTCACGTTTATATGATATTCTTCGCACCCCTGTTGTATCTGAGAAGAGCACAGGTCAGGCTGAGAAAAATAATACTATCGTATTTAAGGTATTAAAAGACGCCTCTAAGGATGAAATTAAGGCAGCAGTTGAGAAGATTTTCGATGTTAAAGTCGGAAGTGTTCGTACTCTTAATTTTCAGGGCAAAACACGTCGTACTGCACACGGTATCGGCAGACGTTCTGACTGGAAGAAGGCTTATGTCACTCTTTCAGAAGGCAATGTTCTTGATTTAGAGTCCTCCGCTACTCAGGCTAACAAGGAGAATGAATAATGGCAATCATCAAAGCAAAGCCAACCACTCCTTCACGTCGTCATGTGGTTCAGGTTAAGACAGAAGGCCTGTGGAAAGGTGGTCCAGAGCGTTCACTTACTGTTGAAAAACGTAAGACTGGTGGACGTGATAATTATGGTCATATTTCCACTCGTCATATCGGTGGCGGTCATAAGCAGCGTTATCGTCTGATTGATTTTAAACGTCAGAAGGATGGTGTTGAGGCTAAGGTTGAGCGTATTGAATACGACCCAAATCGTTCTGCTCACATTGCTCTTATCTGTTATAGGGATGGTAACCGCAGCTATATTCTGGCACCAAAGGGACTGAAAGTAGGTGATGTTGTGGTATCTGGTATTGATGCACCTATCAAGGTAGGAAATGCACTGCCAATGCGCAATATTCCACTTGGTACTTCAGTTCATGCTGTTGAACTTCATCCAGGTGCAGGTGCAACTTTTGCTCGTTCTGCAGGCTGTTACTGTGACATCGTTGCACGTGAGGGTGCCTATGTGACATTACGTATGCGTTCTGGTGAAATGCGTAAGGTTTTAGCCGAAGGTAAGGCTACCATTGGTGAAGTTGGTAATGGAGAGCACATGCTTACTCAGTTGGGTAAGGCTGGTGCAAACCGTTGGCGCGGTATCCGTCCAACCGTTCGTGGTATGTCTATGAACCCAATCGACCATCCACATGGTGGTGGTGAGGGACGTAACAAGGGCATTCAGCCACGTTCCCCATGGGGTACTCCATGTAAGGGTTACAAGACCCGCAAGAACAAACGTACTGATAAGTACATTGTTCATCACCGTTAATTTGTAGCGAGGATATAACATGCCACGTTCTTTGAAAAAAGGTCCATTTATTGATGCGTCCTTGTTAAAGAAGGTACTAAAGGTTCTGGAGTCTGGTGACAAAAAACCAATCAAGACCTGGTCACGCCGTTCAGTTATCATTCCACAGATGATTGGAATGACCATCGCTGTGCATAACGGTCGTCAACACGTACCTGTATTCGTCTCTGACGAAATGGTTGGTCACAAGTTGGGTGAGTTTGCTCCAACTCGTACCTTTAAAGGTCATACCGCTTCTGATGCTAAGGCTTAATTGAGGTTTATAGGAATGGAAGTTAAAGCAATTCATAAATATGCTCGTTCTTCTGCTCAGAAAACTCGCTTGGTAGCAGATCAAGTTCGCGGTTTACCTGTTCAGAAGGCTTTGGATTTACTGCAGTTTAGCCCTAGAAAGGCTGCCGCTTTAATCCGTAAGGTTCTGCTTTCTGCAATCGCAAATGCAGAGCACAATAATTCCTCTGATATTGATGACTTATTTGTATCAGAGATTCTGGTTGATGAAGGTCCATCTTTAAAACGTATCATGCCACGTGCCAAAGGTCGTGCTGATCGTATTGTAAAGCGTACCTCTCACATTACTGTTGTTGTTGCTGAGCGTTAGGAGTAAGTATGGGTCAGAAAATTAATCCAAACGGGATCCGTCTTGGCATAACTAGACAGTATTCATCAGTTTGGTATGCATCTACTGCACAGTTCTCCGCTAATATTAGGAGTGATGCAGAAGTTCGTAAGTATTTAACTAAAGAACTTAAGAATGCATTTGTATCTAAGATCGTAATTGATCGTCCAGCCAAAAGCATTCGTGTAACCATCTGCACTGCTCGTCCTGGTATTGTTATCGGTAAGAAAGGTGAGGATGTCGAGACATTGCGTCAGAAGATTTCTGCTATAGCCGGTGTTCCTGCACAGGTATTTATCAGCGAAATTCGTAAACCTGATCTTGATGCTAAACTGGTTGCCGATTCAATTGCCTCCCAGTTAGAGCGCCGTGTAATGTTCCGTCGTGCTATGAAGAAAGCAATTCAGAGTGCAATGAGAGCAGGTGCTAAGGGTATTAAGGTTGAAGTCTCAGGCCGTCTGGGCGGTGCAGAAATTGCCCGTTCTGAGTGGTTAAGAGAGGGACGTGTTCCTCTGCATACTTTAAGAGCTGATATTGATTATGCTCTATCTGAGGCTGTTACCACCTACGGTGTTATTGGTGTTAAGGTTTGGATCTTCAAAGGCGAGGTTTTAGGTGAACTGCCTTTAACCACTGAAGATACAGAAAATCGCAATAACAATGCTGCTCCTCAAGGTCGCGGTCGCCGTCGTGACGACAATCAGGCTCGTCCTGGTCGTGGTCGCCGTGGTGCAAAGAAGACTGAAGAAGTAAAGGCTTCTGAGTAACGGAGAAAGTTAAATGTTACAACCAAAACGTACAAAATATCGTAAGACTCAAAAAGGCCGTAATGAGGGTCTGGCTCATGCCGGTTCCATCGTGTCATTCGGTGAGTTTGGTCTAAAGGCTACTTCCCGTGGTCAGATTACTGCCAGGGAGATTGAGGCCGCACGTCGTGCATTCACTCGTGAAATGAAGCGTGAAGGTAAAGTCTGGATCCGTGTGTTTCCAGATAAGCCAATCACTCAGAAAGCACTGGGTGTTCGTATGGGTAAAGGTAAAGGTACTGTTGAGTACTGGGTTGCTCCAATTCAGCCTGGTCGTGTACTTTTCGAGATTGGTGGT
>CACYBT010000018.1 GCA_902772715.1 uncultured Succinivibrio sp. | reverse complement strand
TTATAAGGATTGGAACTCTCATTTTTTTTTTTGAGAATGATAGGATTGATTTTGGAGTTGTAACATGCAGTTTTGAAAATCACAATTAAGCGCGTGTTCTTGCTTATAACTCCCACTCCTTTTTTGGTGAAAAATTAGAAACTCTTAGGCTTGTAATATGGCAAAGGAAAGTTAAGTTTGATAATTGGATTTTGGACTTTTATTATAAATTTAGTCAATCATTCAATAAAAAGTTAAAACTGTTAGATTAAGCACAGATTTTAATCAAAATTAGTTTCAAAAAGTAGACAAGATCAAAATCTGTAATAATTTCCTATGCTAAACTAAAATTGATTTGGCGTGATGCTATTTGCTGCCTAAGTTTTCTTTTATTGCCAGTATTTGATTATGATTGTTTTGACTATATCCAATAGGTAAATGGTTTTTCTTATGTGGTAATTTTTGATAGTAACTGTGAGATGTGTCACCAGTATTGACTGAGATCTTCACATAATGAGTAGCCTTGTTTATTATTTTAGTAAAAGTGCTTTTATCGTTTTGCTTTTTAGCTTCGGTGCATTAAAAGTTTAGGCAGTGGTAACACGGTTGTAAATGAATTAGGTATAAAGACTTATTCATCGATGAGATTCATTTTTTTTAACAAGAAATAAGGAGAATAGAATGTCCTATCTGATTATTGATACAGACATTGGTGTTGACGATGCTTATGCGGTTAAACTTGCTGTTTTGAGCGGTGAACTGTTAGGAGTTACCACCACCTATGGTAATGCCTCGGTTGTACAGACTACCAAAAATGCTAAACTTGCCTTAAAGACCTGGCAAAAGAATTTTAAGGTATATCGCGGTGCTTCACGTCCTCTAGTTATTAAGCCACCTGTTAATGATGGACATATTCATGGTATTGATGGTCTTGGTGCCTGCTATGAAAATAACGAGAGCCCAGATGCAGATGATGCCATCCACTTTATTGTGGAATGCGCCAGAAAATATAAGGGTGAGGTGACCTTACTTACCATTGGACCGCTCACGAATTTGGCACTGGCTTTGAATATTGAACCAAATCTCCCAAATCTTTTAAAAGGTGTTATTTCCATGGGAGGAGCCTTTGGCAGGGATGGTCATACAGGAAATATGACACATTTTGCGGAGTTTAATATCTTTGCTGATCCGCATGCTGCTGAAGAGGTATGCAGTGCACCTTTCAATCTTACGTTGATTCCTCTGGATATTACTCATCAGGTTCTGATTGATGAAAAGGATATTGCTTCCTATCATGATGAATTCTTAAGCAACATCTCCAAGTTCTATCTTGATTTTTCCGAAAAATATGAGAAATTCCGTGGAATGTGTGTGCATGACGCCTTAACGGCTGTGTACTATAAGCATCCGGAATTCTTTGAAGTAACTAAATCTCCAATAGCGGTTTCAACTGAAGGTATTACCTTTGGTCAGACTCATCGCATTATCAGTAGTTATGCTTCAATTCCTTTTGATATCTTTAAGGACCGACCTGTGCACAATATTATTCTTAATGGTGATGTTAAGGCAATCAAAGAATATATGTGTCAGGAAATGAACAAGGAAAACTAGAATAAGGTTTTGTACAAGTAGAATTTCTCTTGTGTAAAGGAGGTTTTATGGCACTGATAATGGATATTGTCGGTATTGTCGTGTTTTTAGGAATTGCGGTGCTGTTTTCCCGCAACCGGCGGCAGATTAACTGGCGAGCTGTGGGAGTGTTGCTGGCACTGAATTTTGTGATTGCACTCTTTTTCCTCAATTCGGAGGTGGGACGCTCCTGTGTTGTGGCCGCGGCAGACGGCTTTACGAATGTGGTTGAAATTGCCTTTGAGGGTATCAAGTTTCTAAGTGCTGATTTGGTACCTGAAGATCGTTCTAAGATGTCCTATTTCGTTATGGCGCTAATGCCTATCCTGCTGATTGTGCCTCTTTTTGATATCTTGACCTATATCGGACTGCTTCCATGGCTGGTCAAAATCGTAGGAAGGGGACTTTCCTTTGTTACCGGAATTCCTCGTTTTGAATCTTTCTTTGCTATCGAAATGATGTTTTTAGGTAATCTTGAGGTATTGGCTGTTTCTACGCTACAGTTAGAGCGCAATCGTCCTGAAAGAAACCTGACTTTGGCGATGATGTCCATGTCATGTGTGGCCGCAGCCATTGTCTCGGCTTATATGACGCTTATGCCAAAAGAATATGTGCTGACGGCTATTCCGCTTAACATTATCAATGTGCTTATTGTGACTTCAATTTTAAATCCTGTTGTTGTTTCTAAGGAAGATGATGTTATCTCCACCTATTCTGGTAAGGATAAGCCTCCGTTCTTTGCATTTTTAGGAAATTCAATTGTCAATGCGGGTAAACTTGCTCTCATTATTGCCGCAACTATTGTCACTTTCATTTCTCTGATTACTCTTGTGAATAAAGGACTTGCTTTGATAGTCGAGGGACTTTCCATTGAAATGATTCTAGGCTATCTGTTGTTTCCTATTTCTTGGCTATTAGGTCTTGATTTTACTGAGGCTTTAAGAATGGGTAACTTCATGGGCATTAAGATTGTGGCCAATGAATTTGTGGCTATGTTAAGTATTAAGGATACTATTGGAGAGTACAGTCAACATTTTCAGGCCGTATGTACCATATTTTCTACCTCCTTTGCCAATTTTGGTACCCTAGGTATGATTATTGGATTTTTCTGCGGTCTTAAAAATGACGGCAACAAGTATGAACTTATCTATCGGAGTGTAGGATATATACTGCTATCTGGTATTCTGGTTTCATTACTTTCTGCTAGTATTGGTGGCCTTTTTGTGTGGTAATACTTTAAGTTAATATACTATATTCCTCGGATTTTCCTGTTTTTATTAACTTGAAGATCCGAGGATGTATTTTCTTTGACTTCCTCCTCTTGCTAAATCAAGAGGATTCCTACTGCAGAGGCCAATTGCTTAGCTTGCTTCGGTGGGTTGGAGCTCCTGATCTCCTATGAGGTTCACTCAGCTGTAGTCTCTTTAGGAACTACAGCTGCTCTAGTTCAAGACCAGACTCACTCCCGATCCGGGCAAGT
>CACYBT010000017.1 GCA_902772715.1 uncultured Succinivibrio sp. | reverse complement strand
TTTTTAAACTTTTTAATATATTATTTCAAAAATCATTATTTGACCAATAAAAGAATGGAAAATATCACTGTTCGTGGTGCCAGAACCCACAACTTAAAAAATTTAAACATTACTATTCCAAGAAATAAACTATGCGTTATAACCGGAAGATCAGGATCGGGGAAATCATCACTGGCTTTTGATACGCTTTATGCAGAAGGACAGAGACGTTATGTTGAGTCCCTTTCTGCATATGCTAGACAGTTTCTTTCACTCATGGATAAACCCGATGTAGATTCTATTGAGGGGTTATCTCCAGCAATTTCCATTGAACAGAAATCTACCTCACATAATCCGCGCTCAACCGTAGGAACCATTACGGAAATTCACGACTATCTGCGTCTTATTTGGGCACGCATAGGTGAGGCCAGATGTCCAGAACATGGCACAGTTCTAAAGGCACAAACTGTCAAACAGATGGTCGACAGTGTACTTGATATTCCAGAAGGCACCAAGATAATGATCCTTTCTCCAGTAGTACGTGGACGTAAAGGTGAATACAAGCAGCTTTTTGCTGACTTACTTAAAGATGGTTTCATCAGAGCCAGAATTGATAACGAAATTTTTGATCTATCAGAACCACCAGAGCTGGCGCTACGTGAAAAACACACTATAGAAATTATTATTGACAGAATTAGGGTTCGTTCAGACTTAAGACAGCGTCTAGCAGATTCCTTTGAGACCGCACTCAAGTATTCAGACGGTATCGCTATCGTCGCCCCCATGGATGAACATACTCCAAAAGAAGAAATTCTCTTTTCTTCAAAATTTTCATGTCCTATCTGTGGTTACTCGATTCCCGAGTTAGAACCACGTGATTTTTCCTTTAATAATCCTCACGGGTACTGTCCAAAGTGTGAAGGACTTGGCAGTATGATGATTCTTGATATCGACAAAATTGTCCCTGACAAAACCAAATCTATTTTTTCAGGAGCAATTCTAGGATGGGATCGACGTAACTCCTACTATTTTGACATGCTAAAAAGTGTTGCAGAATATTTCGACATCGATTTGATGAAGCCGTTTAGTGAACTTAATGAAAAAGAAGTCAATATCATTATGTATGGAACTGGGAAAAAGGCCATTCCTATTACAATAGTATACGGAGGAGGAAATAAATCACAGCAGAGTCTTGAACCTTTTGAAGGAGTCATTCCCAATTATGAAAGACGATCTCGGGAAACTGAATCTGAGTATGTTAGGGATTATATTTCAAAACTCATGAGACCACTGCCTTGTCCTGAATGTCATGGCGAGCGTTTAAAGCTCGAATACCGTAATGTTTTTGTCAATGATAAAACATTGCCTCAGATAAGCAACTACTCAATTTTTGAGTGTTACGACTTCTTCGATAATCTCATACTTAGTGAACAAGAAAAAAATATTGTCGCAAGGGTATTAAAAGAAGTAAAAGCACGACTTGGCTTTCTAATCAACGTCGGTTTAGGTTATCTTAATCTTTCGCGCTCAGCTGAAACTTTGTCAGGTGGTGAGGCACAGCGTATACGTCTTGCCAGTCAGATTGGCGCAGGTCTAACAGGTGTCATGTATGTTCTCGATGAACCTAGTATCGGTCTGCATCAGCGTGATAACTCAAAACTGCTAGGTGCCCTTAAAAATCTAAGGGATATAGGAAATACAGTGATTGTCGTAGAGCATGACGAAGATACCATGCGTTGCGCTGACTATATTATAGATATCGGTCCTGGAGCAGGAGTAAACGGTGGTAACGTTGTAGCCCAAGGTACAGTAGAAGATATCGAAAAAGAAGTTAAATCCCTAACTGGGAAATATCTCTCAGGAAAGAAGCGCATTGAAATTCCGAAAAAAAGAATCAAAGCCAAAAAAAACAAATGTCTGACAATTGAAGGGTGTTGTGGTAATAATCTTAAAAACATTACTGTATCCTTCCCTGTCGGTTGTTTCATTGTGGTAAGTGGTGTATCTGGATCTGGAAAATCCACTCTTGTCAATGATACTTTGGTCAGAATTGCAGAGCGCGAACTTAATAAGGTCACAGCCAACGACGAACCTGCTCCTTATAAAAAAATCACCGGTCTAGATAATTTTGACAAAATTATCTGCATTGATCAAAGTCCAATTGGTAGAACTCCAAGATCTAATCCTGCAACATACATCGGACTCTTTTCTGATATTCGCGACCTGTTTTCCAAAACACCAGAAGCAAGAGCCCGCGGTTACACCTCAGGTCGCTTCTCGTTTAACGTCAAGGGCGGTCGCTGCGAAGCCTGTCAGGGTGACGGTACAATTCGTGTTTCCATGAATTTTATGCCTGATGTTTATGTAAAATGCGAGGAATGTCAGGGTAAAAGATATAATCGTGAAACTTTAGAGGTCACCTACAAAGGTAAAAGCATTGCAGACGTGCTTAATATGAATGTGGAAGAGGCACTACAATTTTTTGAAGCTGTCCCTAGTATCGCAAATAAACTACATACACTCATGGAGGTGGGACTTTCTTATATCAACCTCGGACAGGCTGCCACCACATTTTCAGGCGGTGAAGCACAACGTATAAAACTCTCAAAAGAATTATCCAAACGTTCAACCGGTAAAACACTGTATGTACTAGATGAGCCCACCACTGGTCTGCATTTTGAGGATGTTAGACTGTTACTTGAGGTGCTGATGAAATTGCGTGATCAAGGAAATACTATTATCGTCATTGAACATAATCTTGATGTGATAAAATCAGCTGACTATCTTATTGATTTAGGTCCAGAAGGTGGTAATCACGGAGGTCAGATTATCACGAGCGGAACACCTGAAGAAGTCAGCAAATGTAAAGAATCTTTTACTGGTCAATTTTTACTTCCTATTATCAAAAGAGGCTACTGATGGAGAAACTTACAACCAAGGAATATGAGGCTATATTACAGTTAAATTCTGAATATCGTCAGGCCATGTTTATGAGAGTCTGTGCAGAAGCCAAAGGTCTCTATCTGCTAGTGGATGACGAAGGGCCATTGATTTTAGAAGACACCGAGGAAGATGATGACAACAATATCTACAGTATTATTCCAGTGTGGTGTTATGAGGAATTAGCAAGGAACTATGCTCAAATCAATGGCCACGAGAAAATGCATTCACAGTTCGTAACCAAAGACGCATGGAATGAAAAATGGCTACCAATGCTTAAATCACAACCTAACGTTCTAATAGGTTTTATGCCGGTAAAAGATAAAGATTTTGCCGTAGAAGATCCATTTGCAATCTAAAATAAACACCGATAGGACAATAGAAAGGTCACTTTAAAAGTTCATCAGGAAGTTCAACATTAGCTCGTGCAATCTCCTGTTTTAAAAACTTATAGAGATGCCGTGAGTGCGGTTTTTCCTTCTGTACCATATCTGCAACACTCTGCTCTTCTTTGGCTTTTTTTACTAAAATCCGCAATTTATTTCTGTCAATATCCAGAATCAGAGAACATAGTGCATTCAGAACCGAAATATCTCCCTGAATCAGTTTTTCTCTTAATCTTTCAAGACGTAAAACCTTAGGATCCGTCTTAGATGAAGAACCTAGAGCGGCAAATTGTTCCTCCAGGTTATCATCAGGATAAGAGCGCTGCAACTTAGCCACGTATTGTAGCTGCCTGCGCCGCTCATCAGAATTAGCCTTTAATTTACGTGCAACCAGTATTGCAGCCTTGACATCATCCTTTAAAATAATCTTATTGAAACTCTGCTCACCTAAATTTGCAATTTTTTCAATCAGCTTTCTTAAAGCCTGTGCTTCTCTTTTATGAGCACTACGACTGTCATTTTCGGCACTTTTATCAAAACCTTCAAAATACTGCTGTTCTACCATAAATTATTACTCAATCTGAAATAGCACACTCACACGATAAGTATCGATAAGATTAATTACTTGCTGCGGAGTATTTAGTAAACGCAGTTTCTTCTGAGGAAGTGTCTTAGACCACTGCACCAAAAAAGCCACACCGGCCGCATCAATCTTTTTTATTGCCTGCGTATCAATGCTATCTTTTGTGAATATTTCATCCTTACATTTCCACATCTGCGGCACGGTATTGAAAGTAAATTCAGTTGGTAACTCCATATACACACTCTTAACAGACTAATGCTTGTCTATTTTTTTGTTGATTCCTTTAATTTAGCAATTGCAGCATCAACACCTTGGGATTTGATAATTGGAGATAATTCAGAAATCTTGGCATCTAGCATGGAGATTTTTTCGCCAACGATGTCAAAGGCTTTCCATTCGCCAGTTTTAGAGTTCTTTCTAAGTTTTAAAACAAGTTCCAAATCCTGTTTACCGGACTCACGAATCAACAATTTAACCGCAGCCATGGTCTCATTCGAGGCGACTGTTTTTTCCTCTGCTGGGACAATTACCTGATTGGTGTATTTTGAAAGAACGCTTACAAAACTGTCTTTCATGTACTCAGAGAAAGCATCAGTGAATTTCTGTCTATCCTCCTCTGAAAGACTCTTTAGGGAAGGACCCATTACCTTGTATGCGGCATATTTGATATCAATATATGGAAAGAGATATTTATCAATAATACCAGCTGCTACATTTGCATCGCCAATATGATCTTTATTGGCTTTGAGCTCAGCTATCGTGCTACTTGCAACCTGATTGGCCAGCTGATAAGGATTACTTTTGTCAAAATCAGCAAAAACCACAGTACTTGCAAAAATCAAAATCAAAGATAAAAACAGTGCGTAAATCTTTTTCATATTACCCCCCTTCTTTACACAAAACAACATACTAAAACTAGTCTTTTTTTGATTCTTCACCAGTCTTAACACTTGAATTAAATACAAATTTTGAGATCAAATCTTCTAATATTACAGCCGAACCGGTGTCAACAATGTAATCTCCATCCTTAAGATATGTTGTCCCCATTTCTTCATCATAAAAACCAGGAGTTATTGCAATATACTGTTCTCCGATAAGTCCAGATGTCTGAATACTAGCCTTAGATTCATTGGAAATTTTATCAAACTCCTTGCTGATACCTATGGCAACAATCGGTGTCATAGTCTCTGGTTCAAGGCTAATCCCAGATACTCTTCCTATGTTAACACCGCCAATACGCACCGGTGCCCTCAGTCTTAAGGAACCGATATCAGAAAATTTGGCATATACAGTATAAGTCTCAGTCTTAGAATTAAACACTAATCCCGCCACCTGCAGTGCCAAAATTACTGCGGCAACTATGCCCATAAGCATAAAACATCCAACTAAAATCTCGGTTTTTAAATACTTCATTTTTTCTTCCTGTTAAAACATTAAGGCTGTGAGGATAAAATCCATACCCAAAACAGCCAGCGAAGACTGAACGACAGTGGCAGTTGTTGCTCTACTTATTCCCTCAGAAGTTGGACGACAATCATAGCCATTAAACAGAGCTATCCATGTACAGATAAATCCAAAAGAAACTGCTTTAATCAGCATCGGAATAAGATCATCCCAAACATCAACACTTGCCTGCATACCTGACCAGTAAATACCATCATCAAGACCAAGCCAATCTACACCTACAAGTTTACCGCCATAAATACCAATAAGGCAGAACAGCAACGACAAAATAGGCATGCTGATTAATCCTGCCCAGAATCTTGGAGCAATTACTCTTTTAAGTGGATCAACAGCCATCATTTCCATGGCAGACAACTGTTCGGATGCCTTTAACTGACCTATTTCCGCAGTCAGTGCCGATCCTGCACGTCCTGCATATAAAAGAGCCGATACTACTGGACCTAATTCACGGATAATTGCAAGAGAAACCAAAGTACCTAAAGAACCTGTAGCCATAAAATTCTTCAAGATATTAAAACCTTGCAATCCCAGAACCATACCAATGAAAAGACCAGAAACCAAAATAATGATGATTGACTGTACACCAATAAAGTAGATTTGGTTTACTAACAGAGGAAATGCCTTTTTTAAATTAGGTACACCAAATATGGAATTGAAAAAGATAATGGTAGACCGTCCCAACGAAGTAATTTTTCTTAGAGCATAGCGCCCTAGCATTCCAATAAAATCAGTCATTACAAATCCTCAATATAATTTTGGGAACCCTTTATTGTATAAGCATAAGGGCCATCAAAATCACCTTCTATAAACTGTTTTACTCTAGGGTTGGAACTTTGCGTGATTTCAAGAGGAGTGCCCTGTCCAAGAACATTGCCATCAGCAAGAATATACACATAATCGGCAATTTCCAGTATTTCCTTAACATCGTGGGTCACTACAACTGAAGTCTTACCTAAAGACTTGTTGATATCAGCAATTAGCTTAACAAGAACACCTTTCGTAATAGGATCCTGTCCTACAAAAGGTTCATCATACATGATAAGTTCAGGATCAAGAACAATGGAACGAGCTAGTGCAGCACGACGTGACATGCCTCCTGACAGCTCCGAAGGATAAAGATTAGCTGCCTGCCGCATTCCAACTGCTTCAAGGTTCATCATTACAACATCAAAAATCAGTTCCTCTGGAAGTTTGGTATGTTCTTCAAGAGGAAAAGCAACGT
Organism: uncultured Succinivibrio sp.; assembly: GCA_902772715.1. Taxonomy (GTDB): domain Bacteria; phylum Pseudomonadota; class Gammaproteobacteria; order Enterobacterales; family Succinivibrionaceae; genus Succinivibrio. The sequence continues at coordinate 1,557 of CACYBT010000017.1, read as the reverse complement.
TTTCAAATACAGTCATATCTGAAAACAGAGCCCCACTCTGAAACAACATACTCATACGTTTTCTAAATTCATACAGGGCACTACGTCGCAGACTATGTATTTTTACTCCATCAAACTCTATTTCTCCACTATCTGGGGTTAACTGAGCTCCAATTAAACGTAGAATTGTGGTTTTTCCTGTTCCTGATGGGCCTAAAATAGCAGTAATTTTCCCTCTGGGTATTTCCATGGAAAGATTTCTGTAGATCTTTTTATTCGCATAAGAAAAGAAAACGTTTTTAACGCTAACCAAACAGTCGCTATTCTTCATTCCAAACTTCCAAAATTAAACTCACTGCTAATTTTATCAAAAAAAGACAGATTACAAAAAAATTATTTTTAACGATAAAATGATAGGAACACCTGTCTAATCATATTCTACAAACAAGTCTTCTGTGTTCCGCAGCAAAAATGTTAAAAACATGCGTCACCCCATTGATAACACTGGGTTAGTGTCTTAAAAACCAATTTGCTTTTTATGGTGTAAAATTTGATTGGTTTACCGCGTAATATTTTTCAGTTCACTCTGATATATCAAAAGGATTAGCCTTTTAAGTTAGAACTGAGTGCATAAACTTTTAGAGTGTGCTTAAACTACCAGCTATATTAGGTTAAAAACAATTTAAGCAAAACGTCAACGTGGAACTCTTCACTTCAGTTTACCGAAAAAAATTTTTTTCTAAATTTCGCAACAATACAACAACCATCTCTATAAAAAATTAGTAGCAAACTGCTATAATCAAAGATGATATAAATGCTGAGATGACATAAGGTAATTCCATGAAATCCACAAATAACGATCTAAAGATAAATACTTGCTACGGAAAAATTAGCGCTGAACTATTATCAAGACTTTCTTCGATAAAACTGCTGGCATTTGATGTTGACGGCAGTATAACGGACGGCGGCATATATTATGATAATGAACATGTAGAATTAAAACGCTTTAACACCCGGGACGGATTTGGTATTGCCGCTTTACGCAAGGAAAACATTGAATGTGCAGTGATTACTGGTCGCAGTGCCAACCTTACTGTAAGACGAATGCAGGATTTACATGTTGAACATATAGTTCAGGGAGAAGGTTCAAAAGATGAGGCCCTAAACAGAATATGTCAGTCACTTGGTATAAGCACTGATGAAGTAGTGTGTTTTGGCGACGATCTAAATGATATGCCCATGTTTAGAATCGCCTCCGTTTGTGCCTGTCCTTGTGATGCTCACCCTTTCATTAAACAGTATGCAGATTATGTTACTCAGAACCGAGCCGGATATGGTGCTATGCGCGAACTATGCGATCTAATCTTGATATCTAAAGGAATACTCAACGCTGATGGTGGTTATGCAGATGAGCGTTACTAGAAAATCCATAATTTTAGCAATCATTTTCGGCATACTATGTTCTAGTTTATACATTTATAGCCTTAAATTCGATGACACACAGGAAATCAGTATCAAAGGATTACCAACATTCATTGCAACAGATTCCTTTGGAACCTCGTTCAATGAAAATGGAGA
>CACYBT010000016.1 GCA_902772715.1 uncultured Succinivibrio sp. | reverse complement strand
GTATTCCTGATGATGATTACCTATTTCTAAAGATTATGGATGAATCTAGAAGATGATCCCACAGAAATATTTATTGAACCTTAATTAACAAATAAAAAGTAAGATATTTCCAACACATCGAAGAGATAATGCAATTCTATCATAAAACTTTGTGTAAAAAAATTTTAAGCAATATATCTCTAAATATGGGCAAAAGATCAATATGAAAAAATTGGTAAAACGGGAAAAAGCGCGGATAGCGGATTTAAATTATATGAAATAGCAGTTTTAATATGATTATTAACTTATTTGATTAGAAGATACAGACTATCATCTTAAAAAAATGAGAAATTAGTTTTCTGAGAAGATAAAAAAATTGGGGGAGTTGGTATCCTGATAGTGAATTCTGCAGCGAGAACAGTAGCACAAAGTACATGATTTCTCCAAACAGGCTTTGCCTAAGCATAGCTGATCCGGCCCGTAGGCTGAGGATAAACCATAAAGACATACGCAGAACGGCAGACAACATTTTTTACAAATTGTAAAAGATTGTCATTGATAATAAAAAAAAGTATAATTTTACGATCTGTACTTCAATACAATATATGTTTCGGACAGGTTAACAGTATCTATGATTATTGTTTCTGAGTTTCTGTTCTCGATGGGCAGAACATTCCATTAGAAGCAAGTGATGATTGTTGATGTGTAAATGATGTGTCAAACACTGTGATACTGCGCTTATCCTTGGATTTTACGAGGCTTTTATGACAATGCGTTCATGTTATTGCGGCGAGGTTAACCTTTCTTCGTGTGATAAGGAAGTAACCTTATGTGGCTGGGTTAATAAGAGACGTGATCTAGGTAGTCTTATTTTTATTGATTTGCGTGACAGAAGCGGAATTGTGCAGGTGGTTTTTGAACCTGATGATGATGCTACTCACTCTCTTGCTAGTACTTTGCGTAACGAGTTCTGCATTAAGGTTTGTGGTATTGTTAAGGCCCGCCCTCAGGATCAGGTTAATTCTAAGATGTCCACAGGTCAGATTGAAGTTTACGCCAAATCTCTTGAGATTTTCAATAAAGCCGGGGTTTTACCTCTAGATTTTAATCAGGATAATACCGAAGAGCAGCGTCTTAGGTACCGTTATCTTGATTTACGTCGTCCTCAGATGGTTTCCATTCTCTCTACCCGTGCTACGATTACACATTTCGTTCGGCAGTTTATGGATAGCCATGGTTTTTTGGATATTGAAACCCCTATGCTGACTAAGGCTACTCCTGAAGGTGCTCGTGATTATCTCGTACCATCACGTGTTCATCACGGCAAATTTTATGCTTTACCGCAGTCACCACAGCTATTCAAACAGTTACTGATGATAGCCGGCTATGACAGGTACTATCAGATTGTAAAATGCTTTCGTGATGAGGATCTGCGTGCGGATAGACAGCCTGAGTTTACCCAGATAGATGTTGAAACTTCCTTTATGACATCTGATGATGTCAGAGCCATAATGGAAGAAATGATTAAGTCCCTGTTTATGGAAATAAGAGGCTATGATCTTGGTACGCTTCCTGTTTTAACTTGGGAGGAGGCTATGGACCGTTTTGGTTCTGATAAGCCAGATTTACGTATTGACTTTGAGCTTAAGGTAATTGATGACACTGTTGCCAGATCTGCATTCTCGGTTTTAAGTGACAGTGCTAACAATGCCAAGAATCGTGTTATTGCATTTGCTTTGCCTGGCGGAGCAGCTTTAAGTCGTAAAAAGATTGATGAGTATACGGAATATGTCAAGAAGATGGGGGGGTCAGGCCTGCTTTATATCAAAGTGACATCACGTAGTGCTGAGGATGGGGTTAAGGCCTCTTTTGGCAAGCATGTAAGCGCTGATGAAATCATTGATATTTTAAATGCTGTTGATGCCAAGGATGGAGATTTGGTCTTTATTGGCTGTGGTCCACGTGTGCCAACAGCAACAGCCATGGGAGCTCTTCGGATTAAAACCGCCCGTGATCTCGGACTGGTTCATGATGGCTATAAGGCTTTGTGGGTTGTGGATTTTCCAATGTTCGAGATTACCGAGGAAGCAGGACTTACTGCTATGCACCATCCTTTTACTGCTCCTAAGAATGTTACTCCTGAGCAGTTGGTTGCAGACCCTATGAATGTTTATGCCGATGCTTACGATATTGTCATCAATGGTTATGAGTCGGGTGGAGGCTCCGTTCGTATTCATGATGAACAGATGCAGAATGCTGTATTTAAGGTTTTGGGTATTGGAGAAGAGGAACGTCGCCAGAAATTCGGCTTCCTGCTTGATGCGCTATCTTTTGGCGCCCCTCCACATGCCGGAATTGCTTTTGGCCTCGATCGTGTCACAATGTTATTGACTGGTACTGATAATATCCGTGATGTGATCGCATTCCCTAAGACAACCGCAGCAGCCTGTCTTATGACAGATGCTCCAAATTTTGCAAGTGCTGAGGCTTTAAATGAGCTGGCAATTGCTGTTACCGATATTGAAAAATAATGTCAGACTGTGTAGGAGATAATAATGTCAGGACATTCCAAGTGGGCTAATATTCGTTTCCGTAAAGCCGCCCAGGATGCTAAACGTGGTAAGATTTTTACCAAACTTATTCGTGAAATTACAACCGCTGCTCGTTTAGGTGGTGGCGATGAGTCCAGTAATCCGCGTCTGCGTTCTGCAGTTGTGGCTGCTCTGGCTCAGAATATGACCCGTGATACCATTAAACGCGCTGTTGACCGTGGTGTCGGTGGTGGCGACGGTGTGGATCTTGAGAATATAACCTATGAAGGCTATGGAGTTGGCGGTGCTGCGGTGATGGTAGAATGCATGACAGATAACCACAATCGTACTGCATCTGATGTACGTCATGCCTTTACCAAGTTCGGTGGCAACCTTGGCACTAATGGTTCTGTTTCTTATCTATTTACTAAAAAAGGTGTCATTTCCTTTGCTCCTGATGAGAACGATAAAATGAGCATTGATGAGGAAAAGGCTATGGAGATCGGTCTTGAGGCTGGTGCAGATGATATCGTTACCAATGATGATGGTTCGATTGATGTTTATACTGCTCCTGAGGCTTTTGCCGATGTGGTTGAGGCCTATGAGGCCCAGTCCTTTAAACCTACTAATGCGGAGGTTACCATGGTACCTTCCACTGAGGCAGCTTTAGACAGTGAAACTGCTGTTAAGTTCATGCGTATGATTGATGCTTTTGAAGATTTGGATGATGTTCAGAACGTTTATCACAATGCTTCATTGCCAGATGATTTAGAACTTGAATAGTTTTTTTCATGGTTTCTTGGTATAAGTCAGAGTTTAATCGCTCTGACTTCAAATTTTTTTAGAAGAAAAATATCAATAACTTGATATTAAGAAAAATTTAAAAAGTTTTTTTTTGCAATTTGGGTTTTTGTAATCTATAAGTAATAAGTCGGTTAAGGCTTTTGTCTCTGACTTCTATCCTTGATGATAAAAAATAATAACCTGATATTTCACATAGTGATTTAATTTATTATCGTCAAAAAGATTGGTTTGATTTTGTTTAAACTGGATGATGTACAATTTTAGAAATAAACTAAAAAAACAGTAATGCAGAAACAAACGATAATTCTTTTGTTTGGTTAATTTTATTAAGATATGTTGAGATGAATCCCGAAAAATCAAAGGATAGTTTTTTTTGTTTGGGATAATTTGAGTACAGTCATTTAAAAAAAATACCTAAAATTTTTATGGGAGTGGAGCATAATCTACCCTTTAGCACAAATAATTACATTTTTTAGGATTTTGTTTTGGTGGATCTGACTGTCTTTTTTTGGTTGGCAGGGAAAATATTTCACTTTTTACTCGAAGTTTAAGTGGGGTGTTTTACCGCCATAACTGCAGCTCTAGGATCGTTTTACAGATGAATAACAATTCAGCAAGTACAGAATTCAAACAGCTTATCGCCAGAGGTAAGGAACAGGGCTATTTAACTATTGATGAGATCAATGATCTTATTCCTCCTGATATCATTAGTGGCGACCAGTTATCCGTATTTATTCAGACTTTTATTGATATGGGGATTAACGTATGTGAAACCCCTCCTGAGGCAGATGATCTACTGTTAAATGGTAATGCTTCTACGGATTCTGAGGATGTGGAGATTGTTGCCAATCAGCTGGATAGTTCTGTTGATATTGGCAGAACCACTGATCCTGTGCGTATGTATATGCGTGAGATGGGTAATGTTTCACTGCTCACACGTAAGGATGAAATTGAGATTTCTAAGCGTATTGAAAAGGGTACAAATGAGGTACAGATTTGCCTCGTTGAATATCCTCAAGCCATGGAAGAATTGTTTGCTAAATATGAGAAGACTCTCGATCCAATGTCTGAGATTAAGTTAGGCGATATCATCAATGGTTTTGAAGATGGAACTTCACAGTTAGATGATATTGATGATGTTATTGACGAAACCGCTGAATCAGAGTTGGATCAGGAACTTGAAGACTTAGATGATGATTTACCTATCAGCACTTCTGTAAACAAGAAATCTAAAAAATCCTCAAAAAACGTAATTGATGAAGATGTTGATGATGAAATGGATGAAGATGATGATCTAGACGGTGATGATGTGTCCGAATCACCTAATGATAATGGTCCTGATCCTGAAGAAACCAAAAAACGTTTTACTGAGTTGCGGGTTCAGTTTGACAAGGTTACTGCCGCAAGACAGAAATCTGGCACAGACAAGAAGTATAAGAAAGAACTTGATAAGCTTATTGAAATTTTTCAGTGTTTCAAAATTGTGCCATCTCAGTTGGAAAGCATGTTGCGCATCATGCATGATATGATGGACAGAGTAAAAAGTCAGGATCGTCGTATCCGTGACATCGCTGTTGGTCGTTGTGGTATGAAAATTGATGAACTGAAAAAATACTACAATGAAACTGATAATGTTGTGGATATGAAATGGTTTGAAAAGGCTACCAAGGTCAAGAGAGTCTATGCTAGCAAGCTAAAAGAATATGAGCCTGAAGTTCGTCAGTGTGTTAATTCCTTAAAAGAAATTGAAGAAGAGTCTGGAATTACCATTGCAAGGTTAAGAGATCTTTCCCGTCGTGTTATGAAGGGAGACGCCATGGCTAAAAAGGCCAAAAAGGATATGGTCGAGGCCAATCTGCGTCTGGTAATCTCCATTGCCAAAAAGTATACTAACCGTGGCTTACAGTTTCTTGATTTGATTCAGGAAGGTAATATTGGTCTCATGAAGGCTGTGGACAAGTTTGAATACCGTCGCGGTTACAAATTCTCCACATATGCTACCTGGTGGATCAGACAGGCTATAACCCGTTCTATTGCCGATCAGGCCCGTACTATCCGTATTCCGGTACATATGATTGAGACCATCAACAAATTGAATCGAATCTCAAGACAGATGTTACAGGAAAAGGGCAGAGAGCCAACTCCTGAAGAACTGGCTGTGAAGATGGCTTTGCCTGAGGAAAAAATCCGCAAGGTCATGAAGATTGCCAAAGAACCTATTTCTCTTGAAACTCCCGTTGGTGATGATGATGATTCGCATTTAGGAGATTTTATTGAGGACAGTTCCATTGTAGTTCCTGCAGAGGCTGCTACCTCAGAAAGTCTTAAGAATGCCATCAATGGTGTTCTTGATGATATGCCACCTCGTGAGGCTCAGGTTTTGAGAATGCGTTTTGGTATTGGTATGCCATCTGATCATACCCTTGAGGAGGTTGGTCGTCAGTTTGGTGTGACACGTGAGCGTATTCGTCAGATTGAAGCCAAGGCGTTACGTAAACTGCGTCATCCTTGCCGTTCTCAGGGATTGAAGGGATTTTTGGATTAAAATTTTTCCCATCTTAAGAAGGTGGGAATTTTATTCCCTTTGTGGAAATTTGGGTAGATCTTGTTAAGATCTTTTTTATTATATAGGTAATATTATGGATCACGCTACTATAACGTTAGTCGTTTTAGGTATAGTTGCTTTTTTATTTGTGACCGAGATAATTCCTGTGGCTGTAACTTCCATTATGGGCGCTCTAGTTCTTGGAATTACAGGAGTGTTGACTCCTCAGGAAGCCTTTTCAGGTCTGTCAAATTCTACAGTAGTATTGTTTGCAGGCATGTTTGTAGTGGGTACTGCTATGTTAGAGTCTGGTCTTGCGACCACTTTCGGTAGTATGGTGGTTAAAAGGGTAGGTACTAAAGAAGTTCCACTTATGGTTTCGTTTATGCTCTTGACCATGATTATGTCAGCCTTTGCCTCGAATACCGGTACCATTGCCTGTTTGATGCCTATGGTTCTCGGAGTCTGTGCTTCGGCTAAAATTCCAGCAACTGCTATTCTGATGTCCATGGCTGTTGCAGCCAATGCTGGCGGTATGATGACCATGGTGGGTACACCTCCAAATATGTTCGCTGTTTCTGCCTTAAGGGATCATGGTCTAGAACCTTTCGGTTTTTTTGAGTTTGCTTATGTTGGTTTTCCGGTCTCTATAATTTCTCTGTTTTTCATGGTGTTTATTGGACGTAAATTGCTACCACGCCATGAATCAGATTTAGGAGTCATTGCTAATTCTCTGACTGGTAGTGGTTCAAACTACCAGCGTATAATGGCTCTGCTTATACTCATTTTTGTTATCTATGGACTTATTTTCGGTATTCCTGGGGTATCACAGGCCATGGTGGCAATGATTGGTGCAGTGCTGTGTGTGCTTACACGTACTATTACTGAAAAACAGGCCTATAGGGGTATTGACTGGGTCACGATTTTTCTGTTTGCTGGTATGTTACCTATTGCTGGTGCTTTAGAAAAGACTGGAGCAGGTAAGCTGATTGCTACTGCAGTGATTGATTTAATGGGTAGTCATCCTTCTGATACCGTGATGATGGCAGTGTTATTTTTGGTGTCTTGCGGTCTGACTCAGTTTATGTCGAATACCGGTACTGCAGCACTTTTGATTCCAATCGGTATATCAATTTCAGAAGAGTTACATGTGTCGCCTTATGCAGTAATCATGGCTGTTTCTATCGCCACCTCCTGTGCTTTTGCTACTCCGGTTGCTACTCCACCAAATGTGATGGTGATGAATCCTGCGGGTCTGCATTTTATCGACTTTATTAAGGTAGGTCTGCCACTGTGCTTGATTGGCTTTGTTGTGAGCGTGTTGATCATTCCTCTGGTATGGCCATTTAATCCTTCTTAACAGATTTGCGATTGTGCTTGGGGATTAGCATTTAAATGTTTATCCCGTAAATCTGGTGATGGGCTCTGATTTTATCAATATTCAGAGCCTTTTTTGTGTAACTGGTATCTGCAAGTTACTTACAATAGTAATCACTAAGATACCTGTTATTGGCAAAATTTGTCAAATTCGTGCACAGTCCACAAGTCCGTTGCAGATCTGCAACTAGGAAGGATGCTTTTCCCTAAGGTTAAAGTTTTGCATATTGAAATTAACTCTGATAGGACTTTCAGATAATCAGAATTAGTGAACAAATGTTCAGCATCACCAAGATCTTGAGTGGGGATATGTTAATAGGCGTTGCCTTGGTAAATCTTACGACGCAGAGAATATGCTGATCGAACTTTTTTGCTGGGTCATGATGAAGAGAGCCGTGTGTAGAGTCTTATCAGCATGGTAATTCACAATCTGTATGCAGGAACAATAACCCATGATGTAATAGGAACACGATCGTTTCTATGCAAAAAGCCAAAACATACGTAAAAGATAGACTTTTGTGTGATTTTTTAATTTCAAACTGTAATTCCATGGTGGGGCAGTTTTTTTTGACAATCTCGGGGTTAAGAGAAAAAAATCCCGCTATCTTAGCGGGATGCTCTGCAATTACAGCACTTTGCTGTTTAAAGCGTATAACCTAATTCCTGCCTGATATAGGCTCCAGCTCCTAAAAGTCCGGCATCTCCCTGAGATATGACATACACAGGAATCATCATCAGAGCTTTATTGAAGCGTCCTTTTGACTCAAATTCGCTGCGGAACTGTGATTTTTTGAAGTAATCAATAAAGCGTGGCACGATGCCTCCGGCAATAAAGACACCACCCTTTGCCAGTATATTTAGCGCCAGATTACCGCCAAAGGCTCCCATCAGCTTACAGAATACATCAATGGTTTCTTTGCAGTCAGGATCTGCATCACTTGCAAAGGCACGTGCGGTAACATCCTGCGGTTCAATGGTCAGAACCTCATGATCGTTCAGTTCGGCAATGGCCTGATAAACGTTAACCAGTCCCATTCCTGAGAGTAATCTTTCTCCTGACACGTGATCAAATTTTCTTCTTAGAATTTTGAGGATGGCATCTTCACGGTCGGTCTGCACTGCTATATCTACGTGGCCACCTTCACTAGGTAGGGGGATCCATTTACCGCCTGCGTGTACAAGATAACTAACTCCAAGTCCAGTACCGGCACCATAGATTGCTTTTGGAGCATAGTCAACTACTTCGGTACCACCGATTTTAATCATGTCAGTAGTTTTAATTGTGGTGACACTCATGGACATAGCGGTAAAATCATTAATGAAGAGCAGTTTTTTCAGGTTTAGATTACGCTGCATTTCACTTATGGAGAATTCCCATGGGTTGTTAGTCATCTTGACATGATCTCCTGTGAGCATGGTGGCAATCGCAATACAGGCACAGTCAAACTGTGCTCCTGTCTCTTCACGGTATCTGACAATGACCTTTTCTAATGATTCGTTCTCTACGGATGAGTAAATCTTGGTATTTGAAAGAGAGCCGTCTTCAAGATTCACCAAACTTAAACGAGCATTTGTTCCACCTACATCACCAACCAGTGCGTTACCTTTTTGCAGTTCCATATTGTCCTCTTCTTCCTTTGTTTAATTGATTAGAGCGTAAACCTCAATGTGTTACATTGTACTGTCAAGCGCAGTTTTTGGGGGGATTGCGGCTAAGATAGTAAAACTTGCCGAACCCTTTTTTTGACAGTAAAATCTACATGTCATTATTCATATTATGATACAAAAAATAATTAAATTACATGATGTTTTTCTACAGATACGATATTCGTCAATATTATGTACTTATGTTTGGAAGTACATCTTTATACGGATAGGGAGAAATAGATGCAGAATCGGGAAGTTGAACTGAAGTTTGGTTTTTGCGGCAGCAGTAATAATCTTAACGAGATTTTCAGTAAAATCGGAAAAGTTGGTCCTGAGGTATGTGTAAAACTTGACAATACTTATTTTGATACAGATAGCAAAGATCTCTTTGCCATAAAATGTGGTCTACGCATTCGCCGTAGTGATGACTTCAGTGAGCAGACTATTAAAATAAAAGACGAGTCTTTAGGTGGGTTGCATAAACGTAAGGAATACAATCTTCCTATTGAACCCGATGTAAAAATACCTGAGCTTGAAAAATTCCCCAAGGGTATTCTGCCGGATGAATACGATATTGCTGATATTAAGTCTCGGCTTAAAAGTGTCTGTCATATCAATTTTACCCGACGTCTATTTAATCTAGATATTTTCGACAGTACCTTTGAAGTAGCCTGTGACAGCGGCTATATTGAAGTTGACGGACAACCGCGCTATCCTCTTAATGAACTTGAAGTTGAACTGAAGAGGACAGAGGTACGTGATGATGGATTTTTACGCCTCTTTTCTATGCTGTGTACTGAACTTGCCAGCCATAATCTGCCTCTTTTACTAGAACCTTTCTCTAAAATGCACCGGGCCACGCTGCTACAGAGAAATACCGTACCTGCGGTTGATTTGCATGGCGTTTATGTGAATTTATCTTTAGTTGAATACACTAAGGCTCTGATTGTCCGTTTTGAGCATCTATATGGACATTTTATTCTAAGTCACGACGGAGCTCTCTTTATTCAGATCTGCAGTGTCCTCGAGTGTCTGCTCTTTTGTTTAAAACAGCTGAAGAAAAAGAATATTTCTGATTTTGTGGTTATTAAAAACGATCCTGTAAACTACGAAGATGATTTAAAAATTATCACACGTCTTTTAAAAGATTTTTTCAAATCCTGTATACATCAGCGCAAGAGCATCATGGTTTACTGTTTAAAGCAGAATCGGGACAAACTGGCTAATGCCGTTTTAAAGGTAAGAGAGAGTGAAAGGGAAAATAAAATATTTTTAATTCCGCTCAAATTAAGATACCTGCTATCACTTATTGTTTGATGAGTTTATTACCTATGGACAGTGCTCAAAATTTGCTTCCTAAAATCGGCTGCATCAAGCCTGTAAACAGAGATTTTGCCTCCTTGCCACCAGAACTTCAGAAAGAAGGATTGTATCAGTATGAGAGGCTTAAACAGAAACTATCACCTCAGGAATTTGCTGCGTTTGAGGCACGTAGTGAATTTAGATATGTCCTTTCGCTTTCCGATTTTGTTGCTAATGTCATATATTCGTACCCAAAAGAGTCCTTGGCACTTGTGGAAAACGGGGCCTTGGATGATCCAAAATTTCATCTTGAGCCGTCAGCATATGTAAATTCTGCCATAAGCGCAGAACAGAATGATCCTGAACTTAAAAAAAATCTAAGAATGCTAAGACGTACCCACTATATGGCAATCGCGTGGCGTGATCTGTGTGGCATGACAGAAATTGACGAGGTATTTCTTAAACTGTCAAATCTTGCTGAAAGTATCGTACTAAGAACTGTTGAGGTGGTGCGCTCAAAGTTTAAAAATGCGTTAGGAGAAGCCTTGGATAAGGATGGTTCTCCATTGCCTTTGATAATTCTCGGAATGGGAAAGTTAGGAGGCCGTGAGCTTAATTTCTCCTCTGATCTTGATCTTATTTTCTGTTATCCCTATGAAGGCACAACTGAAGGTGGCAGCCGCACTCTAGAATTTCGTGAATATTTTTCTAAAGTGGTACAGAAATTCTCTAACCTTATTTCTGATATTACAGTTGATTCCTTCTGCTATCGTATCGATTTACGCCTACGCCCTTTTGGAGATGCCGGAGCCCTGGTTAATTCATTTGATGGACTGCAGATTTACTACGAAACTCAAGGTCGTACCTGGGAGCGCTATGCTCTGGTAAAGGCCCGCATTTTAAATGATGACGTGAGACTTGGCGCCTTTGGTCAAGAGCTAACTCACATGTTAAGACCATTTGTTTATAGACGTTATCTTGATTATGGTGCTATTCAGTCTTTACGCAAATTAAAATATCTTATTGAGTCCGAAGTGAGAAGACGTGCACTTAGCAATAATTTCAAACTTGGTAAGGGCGGTATTCGTGAAATAGAGTTTATTGCGCAGGTTTTTCAACTGATGCGCGGCGGACGCTACAGTGAACTTAGGGATGAGTCGCTGCGTAAAACCTTAAAAAATATCAAGGTGCTTGAACTTATTCCAGAGGAGATTAGCCGAGCACTGGATGACTCTTACGTGTTTTTACGCCGTACTGAAAATGTGATTCAGGAATTTTCAGACAAACAGGTGCAGAGCCTTCCTGAATGTGAAAGAGATCAGTTACGCCTTATTTATGCCATGAATTTTCAGAATTTTGAAGATTATTTGAAGGTTCTTGATAAGGTGATGCATTTTGTTCATGGAGAATTTCTCAAAGTCGTGGCTTCCCGTGAGGATGAAAAGCCTACGGATCTTAAAAATTTTGATCTGTGGGAAGCCGATAATGATGCCTCAGAACTTGAAAAACAACTGCTGCCCCTTTTGAAAAAATGCGAAGTGGCTTCTAATCTAGCGCAAAAGATCCTATCTTTAAAGGGAAATCTTAAGAGAATGCCTGTGGGGCCTGTGGGACGTGAAACTCTTTTAGAGTTAATGCCAAAGGTTATTGCACTGGTGGCCCGTTATGAGAATGCGGATGTGCTTTTTGCCAGAGTTTCAGGTCTTATTGAAAGAGTTGCCCTGCGGACTCCTTATCTGCAGTTACTGCGCGATCAGAATGAAGTGTTGGAGCGTTTTATTAGACTGCTTATAGATAACCAGTTTGCAAGTGAACTGATTACTGCTCATCCTATTCTGCTTGATGAACTCTTTATACCGCAGTATTTTGAAAAACCTCCTAAAACCGATGAGTTTTTCGCTATGTTGCAGGAACGTCTGATGCGCATCGATGTAAATGATCTTGAAGCATTGATGGAAGAATTAAGACTCTTCAAGAAGATTATGATTTTCAGAATTGCCCTTTCTGACAAGGCCGGCAAGCTGCCTTTGATGAAAATTTCCGACTGTTTGACTTTTCTTGCTGAAGCCATAATTAAAGAGTTGATCCTTTTAGCCTGGGACCAGACTGAGCATAAATATGGCAAACCAAAGCATCGTGATCGTTTTAATCCTGGGATCGCCGTAATTGGTTACGGTAAATTAGGCGGTATTGAGTTAGGTTATAAGTCAGATCTAGATATGGTATTTATCCGCGAGACTTCTGATGATTATACCGAAGGTGAGCATCCGGTTTTGGAGGCCGTATTCTATCAGCGACTCATCCAGCGTATCTTGCATTTAGCCTCAACTAATACTGTAGGTGGTGTCCTGTACGATACCGATATGCGTCTAAGACCTGATGGCGATACCGGAGTGTTAATTTCGGATATCGATGCCTTTGAAATCTATCAGAGACAGCGGGCCTGGACCTGGGAGCATCAGGCACTGGTACGGGCACGTCCTGTTGCCGGTTCAAAAGATATTATAGACAGATTCTTGAAGGTCCGTGAAGATGTTTTGCGAAGTGCGCGTGACGAGGAGAAACTTAAAGAAGATGTTATCTCCATGCGCAGGAAGATGCGTTCTCATCTTGATCGCTCCTCAGATAAACTTTATGACATTAAGGAAGGTATGGGGGGCATGATTGATGTGGAGTTTATCTCACAGTATCTGTTGCTTAAGTATGCCCCTTTGTATCCAGATCTGGTACTGTGGACCGATAATGTCAGAATCTTAGATGAGTGCGAGCGTCTTGAAATTATTGATGCTAAAACAGCTGAAGATTTGCGAAGCGCTTATCTTGATATCCGTAAAATCTATCATGAACTTTCACTTGCTGATTTACCTCGGTTAATCGGGGTAGAGCAGAGAATTGCTGCCACCTTCAGAGTAGAGGAAATATGGCAAAAAATCTTTGCAGAGAAAAAGTCTTAAAGAAAATAGCGTTACCTTATTCTGTTGCCGGTATCATACTCAGGCATCATCATGGGAAAGTCATATTTTAGGTTGGCTTCTTCATTAGGTAAGATAGGCCCTTTACCTACAGGACAGCGGTATGCCCTGCCTGAGAGCGCGACCCCAAGGAGTCTTCCCACCATAGGGAACGAGTAGGCATGGGTTTCCACAAGATGCGTAGCATTAAGATTGGCGGCCTGAAGTTTCAGATTGAATCTAGCAGCCCCTATCATAGTATAGCCAGGTGTATCAAGATCTCCTAGAAATGTGCAGTCAGCAACTTCTGTCGGCAGGGCTGTAATTATCATATTGGCTCTTTTTTCATCATATTCTGAGACGCATCCACTCGCAAGGATTATTGAAAGAGTAGTCACTATGGCCTTGCTTAAAAAACTTATCTGCATAATTATTTCTCTAGGATTTTAATTTAGGATAGCGATTTTCCTCAGGATCAGGGGCGGTCTTAAAGCGTCTGTGCATCCACAGATACTGCTCTGGAGCCATTTTCACCATTTCTTCAATGATGTGATTGACGGTAGTTGCATCCTTGATGGCATCGTTTTGTGGAAAATCTGTAACGGCAGGCCTTAAATACAGATGATATTTATTGCCCTCACGAATAGTCCAGGCTGGCACCACGCGGGTTCCTGGCATTTTAGCCAGCGTACTTGTTGCAGAAACCGTAGCGGTGTCTTTGACTCCGAAAAATGGCGCAAAGACACTCACTCTTGGGCCATAATCCTGATCTGGGGCATACCAGATTGGTTTGCCGCTTTTTAATGCCAGGATCATGCTTTTAGGGTCGTTTTTGGAAACCAGAGCATAGTTTTTGCGGGTACGTCCTTTGACCTGCATATATTCCCATACCGGATGATCAGAAGGACGATAGACACCAATCCCGGGGGTTACGACGGTACCAAAAATTCTGGCCATAAGCTCTAAAGTGACAAAATGAGCGGATAAAAGCAGAATTGGTTTCCCGTTTTTGGTGTATTCAAGCGTTCTTCTGACATCTTCTTCATCTATCTTGTAGTGCATTTTAAGTCGCCAGTCCGGCCAGAACCAGGCAATACCGGTCTCAAAAATTGCCTGTCCGGCGTTACGCTGTACATCTTTTGCAAGACGGTGACGCTCATCTTCAGGCATTTCAGGAAAGGCTAGTTCAAGATTCCTTTTTAATACATATTTGCGGGCAGGTATAATGAGCCCCATCAGCCGTCCAATCTTACGACCAAGCCACATCTGAAAACCGTAGGGGAGGATATTGACAATAATACATAGGAAAAACATCCAAAACCAGGCGTTCCAGAAATGTGGTAACAGCATTCTTTTGACAAATATAGGTTTAGTAACAAAACCGTGTCCCCAGCCACTTTTTATGGTGGAAAAACGGATTTTCTCACGGCTTTCGCGATCTCTTTCCTTGTCTGATGTGTGAAGTTCTAGGTTTTTCATTTCAAAAATTAGTCAACTGTTTTAAGTGGCTTTCTAGAGAGCGATAAACCACAATTGTCACATAAATTTATACCATACTTATATTAGCATAAAATTAGTTGCAATATAATAAATTAGACTTTGTTACAAGGTGTTTGTTTACATTTTTTTTAACATACAGGTTTCAAAGCTTATTGATTTTAAAGGAGAATTAACATGCAATATCAAATGTTAGGCAATACTTCAATTAAAGTTTCACGTATCTGTGTGGGCTGTATGTCATATGGAAAGGCATCTTCCAAGTTTCATCAGTGGACGTTGAATGCAGATGAAACCCAAGATATGGTTGCTTATGCCATTGATCATGGCGTAAATTTTTTTGATACGGCTAATGTGTATTCATTTGGTACGAGTGAGGAATACCTTGGAAATGCCCTAAAGTCGCTTAATATTCCAAGAGACAAGGTTGTTATCGCCTCTAAGGTCTATTTTAATGAAGGGTTTCTCAAAAAAGATGCTATTGCTCGAGAGATAGAGGGAACTCTCAAACGTCTTAAAACGGATTATCTTGATCTCTATCAAATCCATCGTTTTGATTACACTACTCCGATTGAAGAAACTATGGAAGCACTGGATAAACTGGTAAAGGATGGTAAGGTGAGAGCGCTTGGAGCATCTGCCATGTATGGTTATCAGTTCCATAACATGCAGATTGTAGCCGAAAAAAACGGTTTTACAAAATTTTCTACAATGCAGAATCACTATAACCTCATCTATAGGGAAGATGAACGAGAACTGATCCCTATCTGTAAACAGTACGGTGTGGCACTTATTCCATATTCTCCGCTTGCAGGCGGACATCTTAGTCGTAAAGACTGGGAAAGCACTACCTTGCGGGGCAGTACTGATAAGGTTGTACATCAAAAATATGACAAGTCCAAAGATAATGATCTTAAGATTATTCATAGAGTCGCTGCTCTTGCTGAAAAACTGAATGTGAGTATGACTGAGGTTTCACTTGCATGGCTTTTGCACAAGGGAGTGTGTGCTCCTATTGTTGGGGCAACCAAGATTTCTCATTTTGATGATGCGCTTAAGGCTGTTGATCTTTCATTGGAGCAAGAGGCAATAGAATATCTTGAAGAACTGTATAAACCTCACGAAATTGTCGGGGCTAACAAAGAAAACCAGAAAATATAGTTTTTTTTGGACATGCTTATGGAAGAACAATAGTCTAGTTCATTAGGCTTTGGAAAGTGAAGTGACAATTATTTCTATGAGATCACCCCTTAAAAAGGGTTCCACCATCTTATCTATAGTTCTGTCACACACTGAGTGTGTCAGGAGGCAGTCCTTTAAGACCAAAGTCGCAGGTAGTAAGGCTTAAACTGGTGACATGTATAATGGAAACTACAAGGTCTTTAAAGCCTCCTAAACCGTCAGTAACCAGAATTGATGCAGTAAAATTTTAGAAGGTTAAATAGTGACTGATCTGTTTTTTTCTCATTTTCTCAATCGTAAAACTCTAGAGAGTGGCTTTTCTGTTTCTAGGCAATGATGTTTCACAGGTGAGAGCACAACAGCACAATTTTAAGCCATGACATTGCCTAATAACTAATTGTGAATTTAATTTTTTAAAAAATATTTTTTTAATAATCATGCTGTTAAGAAGAAACAGTGTCCATAAATGCCCTTTTTTTTTAGGCCTCATTTT
>CACYBT010000015.1 GCA_902772715.1 uncultured Succinivibrio sp. | reverse complement strand
GAGGATTCCTTGGTAAGGGCATGGTGGTATCCGTAGATAAATATACCGCAGTAAAGATGTACGATAAGGTTCAGCATTACTGGGGTACGGCAGCATAAATTGATACATGATGATAAGGAGCAAGGTAGATGAAAGGTTCAGAAACAAAAATGACAAGTTTTATGGAAGGCGTAGATAAGCGTTACATAATTCCTATTTATCAAAGAAAGTATGATTGGAAACTTGATAACTGTAGGCAGTTATATGATTATTTGAAAAAAATCGTAAGAGATAAACGGGATAGTCATTTCTTTGGTAGTATAGTGTCTTCCTTGGCTCCAAATGGTAGTAAAAATTGAATGTCACACTATTGATGGATAACAACGTCTCACAACTTGTTTTGTAAAAAGGTAGAATTATGGATAAAAATATTTTATGTAAAATACTTAATTATTGGTATATGATGGATATACTTACACAGCTAGAACACCCTTACGAAGAAGAGATGAACTATATAAAAAACAAACAAAAAGCAGCGCGCAAGGACAAGCCTGAACGGCTGAAAGATTTTGAGAGCATTGTATTTTCGGTCACAGATGAACAAAAGAGCGGCGAATATATCATAGAGCGTGTGAAAGATGAACTCTCGATTTTAAATGAACTGAGAAATGCTTCTTGCGGAAAAAAATATAATAAGAATGAAGGATACAGACAGTACGGTGCAGTTACTTTGTATTTGGGCGATGTCAGCCGTGAGAGCTGCCTTAAACGTCTGGTCGAGCTTCTGAATTCGGATAAAGACATAGATGCCCGACCCGAAAAAATGGAGAGCCGCATTTCTCTGGCGTTGATACAGTTGAACGAAAACGGCTATTATGTACCGCAGTCGCTGTCTGTATCCCCTATACTCTGGAGTATTTACGAGCTTAAAAGTACAGGCAGCAGTTCAGCATCATCTCTGGAACCAAAACGCTATCTTGAGGTTATTTCAGAACTTGATAAAAAATTCACCGAGGACTCTTTAACTGTTGATATGATATGGAAAAAGCTAAAAGAAACTTTCGGATATGACACATTTGCAATGGAGCAAGAAACTAAAAAGGAGTTTTTGGTTAAATGTAGTGCCTACTTTGGTGAAAATGACATTAAGCCTGTTTCAGATTCGCAAAGGCTGAGCATGTCATTTTATGCAGAAGACCTTGTCATGTGCAAAAAGACAGTTGATGACGACAGATTAGAGGACATGACCGCAAGCTATATAACTTCTCCGCTTAATCACAGCGGTCGACCCTCTGATGCAGTTGATCTTGTTAATGGCGATGCAGAGAATATTTACTCTCATTTTGATAAAATACTTGACGTCAAAAATATGCCTAAGGGGAAATGGCCTTCTGTTTATTTTCCTGCACTTATGCAACAGGCTGCTATTGATCTGGAAACAAATATCGTGCCCCTTGGCAGCATTTTTTCCGTCAACGGCCCTCCCGGCACAGGAAAAACCACTCTTCTGAAAGAGGTCATAGTAAACAACATAGTAGAGCGTGCAGTAAAAATGTACGAATTTACCGAGGCGATATCTGAAAACAATCCGGATGATATGTATGATAAAGTGCCGTTCAAAAAAGGTGACGTGAAATTCAAGAATTTCAATGGCTATGAGATTTATCATTATAATTGGCATAGGCTAAAAAGCGAATATGACGCACTAAATGACTATGGGGTTCTTGTAGCAAGTTGCAATAATGCGGCTGTCGAGAATATCTCAAAGGAACTGCCTGTTGATGATTTTACGGCATATAACGGTAAGAAGGAAAAAGACCCCGCTTATAAAGACATTGCTTCACTGTTTTCGCCTGTCAACGGTCAGGAGGAGATGGATATTTATGCTGTTACCCTTGAAAACGGAAGACTGCCGAAGGAATACAACAATTACAAAAACAAAAATACCAAAAAAAATAAAGATGTTTATTTCAGCTATTATGCTGATGCTCTGCTGAACGGTGAGGCGGCTGCGGCACAGCGCCTTGATGGCTATGCTGGTGAGGTTGACCCCAAAACCTCTCACGCATGGGGGCTGATAGCTGCTCCGCTTGGCAAACGGGAAAATCTGAAAAAATTCACTGATAACGTTCTGCAGCCTTTGATCAGTTCAATGCAGAGATTTAATAAGGACGAAAAAGCCGAAGCCCATAAACAGCGGTTGGAACAATTTCAAGAAGCACGTAGGAACTTCAAGGCACAGCTGGATAAGGTGAAAGCTATTCAGAACGAGCTTGTAGCTTTGCAGGAAGAGGAACGAAGGCAACACGAGAATGAAAGGCTGGCAGATGAAGCAAGAAACAGGCTTCGGCAAACAGACTATGATTCACTTATACATCAGCACAGCGAAAAAGCAAGGTCGCTCGGGCAGAAGCTCTCGGAGTTCGGGGACATTGATAAGATCAATGCACAACTGCTTGAAAGCCAGAGTGAATTGATCAGTTTGAAGAAAGAGCATGCCGACATATCATCAAAACAGCGTCAGCACGAGATCGAGGGAAACAAAAAGACCCCGTTTGGCTTTGGCAGAAAAAAAGCAGAAATGCATCTTGCGCAGGCAGGAGAATGCAAAGAGCGATGTGATGAGCTTGAAAAGCGGATAGCTGATACGCAGATGCGTATCAGCAAGCTTGAGGGCGTATCAAGTCTTAAATTGCAGTACGATGATGCGCTGTCCAGATACGAAGAGCTCTGCTCGGAATATCAGCAAAAGAAAGATCTCGCCAAGACAAAGCCGAGAGCATGGCAGGATGAATGTGTAAACGCAGTAAACAGTGCATTTGTGGCCGATTATCTTGATAAAGGTAATGAATGCTGCACAAAAGCCAATACAGCAGAGATGCGTGTGACCAAAGAATATGACCGTGAACGTGAAAAGCTGTTTTTTTGCGCATTACAACTCAACAAGCATTTTGTTTTTTCTTCGGAGAGCCTGCTTGAAAATTTCAGATTACTGGCACAGTACTGGGGCTTTATGGATGTCCGGAAAGTAAAAGGTGGAGATTATGTACGACCAGTTTTTAATAAGGAAGATACAGAAGCATTTGCTCCTTCGCTTTATCAGTCGCTGCTAATGCTTGTGCCAGTTGTCTCATCGACCTTTGCTTCTATAGGTTCTATGCTACGTGATGTCAGGGAGCAGAATGTGATAGGAACTCTGATAATCGATGAAGCAGGACAGGCAACTCCCGAATGTGCGGTAGGTGCGCTTTTTCGCAGCAGGCGCGCTATGATAGTAGGTGACCCCAAGCAGGTCGAGCCTGTAGTTACCGATGATTTAAAGCTACTTCGCGATTCATACGATGACGAAGAGCTTCAGGTGTATAAATCTAAAAGCATATCTGTACAGACATTTGCTGACAGTCTTAATCTTTATGGTACAATACTTAAGGATACTGACGAGGAAGGTCAGACCACAGAGACCTGGGTTGGATGCCCTCTTGTTGTTCACAGGCGATGCATATCCCCGATGTTTGATATATCTAATGAGCTTTCATACAAAATAATGAAAAATCAGGCACAGCCTCCTGAAAAAGAGGATGAAGCAAGATTTATTTATGAGACATCACGTTGGATCGATATCGATGGCAGCGAATCGGGTGGTAAAAATCACTATGTAAAACAGCAAGGTGAACACGTTGCAGAGCTTATTATCGAAAGTTTTCGTAAAAGTGCTGACAACCCGAGTATTTATGTGATCTCACCATTTAACAGCGTTGTTAGCGGCATGAAAAACACAATTAATGCCATGGCTAAAAACGAAAGCATAGAATTGCAGGATAGCATCGAAAAATGGTCGAAAAACTGCATAGGTACAGTTCATAGATTTCAGGGCAAGGAAGCAATGGAAGTGTTTTTCCTGTTAGGGTGCGATAATACAACTATCTCTGCTGTAAAGTGGGTTAATAAAAATATAGT
>CACYBT010000014.1 GCA_902772715.1 uncultured Succinivibrio sp. | reverse complement strand
CTAAACAGGGCGTAGATAAACCTGCTCTTTTGGTGGAACTTAAATATGGCAAGTCTGCTCAATCCGCAATTGATCAAATTAAACAGAAGAATTACGGCAGAATCTTCCGTGACTATAAGGGTGAGGTTTTATTAGTTGGAATTAACTACGATAAAGACACCAAAGCGCATTAGTGTCATATTGAGAAAATGCGAACCTAGTTAGGTATTTATAATTCATCGGGGTCGACATAACAAATGGCATATTTCATTGATGATATTTCTTTGGCATAAGGCTCATAGTTCTTTATGTAATGCCCATCATCGGTAATCTCGATGAAACTGCGGTCTTTGTAGAATTCTTCAGCCTCTCTATAGTTGATGACAGTATCATTTCTGCCTAAGACTACATATCTTGATATTCCATGCTTGTTTAGTTTTTCTGAAAAGTTGTAGCTGTTAATCAACTCTTCTGTAAGTTCATAAGTTTTGCCAGTTGAAAGATTACGATTGAGTCCTTTAAATTGGAGCAGAGTTTTCTTTGGGTTGATGACAGGATTGAACAGTACACAATGATAGTAATTTAGTACAGAGGCTGCGGCTGCATAGTAACCGCCTATGCCACTTCCGATAATAACGATATTTTCAAAATCCTCCATCTTGTTTTCAAGTTCCTCAATTTCATAAAAGAGATAGGCGATATTTTCATCAAAAGGTCGGTCACAATGCCAATCTAGTCTTACAACATGTTCATCTAAACATTTTTCTAAAAGAGAGGCTGTTCTTTTGCCATTAGAGTTTAATCCATGAATATAAACGTACATATCACATCTCCTCAGTAATAGCTGCTGTTGATTTTTATGTTTGTCTTGAGCCTTTAGAAGTTAGGCTCAAATCTTATTTAAAGTTGGATTTCAGACAACAAAAATGGAATTTGCAATTTTACTTTTGCCTGATTCTCTCATACATTTCATCTATGGCATCACAGATGTCCTGATTTCCTACAAGAGTTGCTTCAAGGTCATTTCCGTATTCATCTGAATCATAATAATCACAAATACAATCTTTAAGCATAAGGCAAACTTTTTGTTCTTCTTTATATGAACTAGGTTTTATATCATATATTTCAAGGAGCCTTAAAATATATTCTTTTTTTTTCTTTAAGATTAGTAATTGTAATTTTAGAGGAATATGGAGGCTCCATCAGCTTTTGATCGGTAATCATGCTGATACATTTTTGCAAATGCGTAATGATAAAATCAACCTTTGGCAAATATAACTCTTTGTACACAGAGTAAATTAAATCGGAAGCATCTATACTAATCTGTTGCTTCTTTAGTAACGACATCAAATGATCCAGATTTTCATCGTCAGGAGTTTTGTAGAAAATCGCCAAAGCCAAGAGCAGTTTTTTGTCCTTTAAAAATTCATCCTTGTAAAAATCACTCAAAAAGCCATAACCTTTGAAAGACCAGAATTTCTCAATATATTTATTCCAAATCTGATTTTCAGGACTGTATGGAACTATGCTATCTGAGGTCCTCTGCATTTGGATAAAGGCTTCTCTTACAGACGTCGAATTAGCGGATTCATCTGGAATAATGTAATTTGGGTTTATCTTCTCTGAGGCTAATTTATTTTTCAGATTCTTGAATATAAAATCAACCGCCTCCTTTGTATCAACGCTAAAATAATAAGGATCATATTCACCGTTGTATATGTTTTTTAACATTTTTCACCCCTGTGATGTTCGGAAATAATCTTATTTAGGAAGTTAAGATAAAGAATAGAAGAAGAGAAGGAGAGATGATGATTTAGGCGCCATTCGTTTCATCATTTCTATTTATAGAATAAAACATGACTATTCCAAATCTTGATAACAGTGAAAAATATTTATAATTTTTCCAGAGTTTAAAAAACTGTATATAAAGAATAACATTGGGTGCTTCAGGTTTTGAATCTTATCTTGAACTTATGTTGTTCTTACACGTAATTTCTCTGATAGTAGCCACTTGGTGGCCACTTTGTTGGCGTGGGGTGGCCATTTAGCTGGCGGTAGTCAAGGGTAAGGACTGCAATATTTCACTATCACCAAGTTTATCAATTTTGGCAATAACCTTGTCACGTAAAAAACAAATTACATAACCGAGATCCTTCTTAGGGCCTCTTGAGTATTGTTATGTGTGGAAAAAGCAGTTAATCTCAGATATCCTTCTCCAGACGGACCAAATCCCAGTCCGGGCGTACCTACGACCTGAGCATTAACCAGTAGTGTGTCAAAGAAATCCCAGGATGTCTGTCCATGTGGTACCTTAAGCCAGATATAAGGCGCATTTTTACCACCGTATACGGTATATCCGCATTTTTGTAACCCATCTCTTATAACTTTTGCGTTTTCCATATAATAGGAAACAAGGTTTCTGACTTCATCCTGACCGCGGGATGAAAGCACAGTTTCACCCGCACGCTGTACTAAATAGGGAGCGCCATTGTACTTGGTACTGTGACGTCTGGCCCAGACTGCATGAATACTGTTTCCGCTGGCATCGGTTAATTCTTTTGGAATTACGGTATAACCTAAACGTAATCCTGTGAAACCGGCATTTTTACTAAATGAACGGACTTCAATGGCACAGGCACGAGCATCTTTACATTCATAAATAGAATGAGGAATTCCTTTGTCACTAATATACGCTTCATAAGCGGCATCAAAAATGATAAGACTGTGATGTGCTATGGCATAATTGACAATTGTCTGTAATTCATCAAGTTTTAATGCGGTACCGGTGGGGTTATTGGGGGAGCAGATATAAATTATGTCAATGTCATCTTTAGGCAGTTGAGGCACGAAATTATTGTCTTCAGTACAAGGCAAATAGGTTAAATTATCCCACTGGGCTATTTCTTCATTAAATTTGCCGGCACGTCCCGCCATGACATTGGAGTCCACATAGACTGGGTATACCGGATCGGTAATTGCGACTTTGCACTGTTCAGAAAAAATTTCAGATAAGTTACCCAAATCACTTTTGGCACCATCGGAAACAAAGATTTCATCAGCATGAATTTTACATCCAAGACGTGCATATACACTCTTGGCTATTTTTTCTCTTAAAAATGAATAGCCAAGATCAGGAGCGTACCCTTTGAATGTATCTTCACGAGCCATTTCTTCAATAGATGCGTGCAATGATTCAATAATGCTTGATGTTAATGGACGCGTCACATCCCCAATTCCCAATCTGACAAGATTAGCCTCTGGGTGCGATTCTTTGTAGCGGGCAACTCTTTTGGCTATTTCAGAAAAAAGGTAGGAACCTTTAAGTTTTAGATAATTTTCGTTGACATTTAACATGAATATTCTCTCTTATACATAAAATGCACTTAGATCTTTACATGGTATAAGTAAAGGCATAATCTTGTGCTGCAATGAGATCCATAGGCTCAATCTGCCCTTCATAAACAGTCTGGCAAGGACCTGTTAGGTAGACTTTATTGGATTTTTTATCCCATCTTACGTGTAAGATGCCTCCTTTTAAACGCAGTTCTATTTCGTCATCGGTGTAGCCTAACAGCGCGCCTGCAACACACGAAGCGCAGGCCCCAGTACCGCAGGCAAATGTTTCTCCGCTACCTCGTTCCCATACTCGCATTTTGACATGGGTGTTATCAATAATTTGGATGAATTCTGTATTGATGCGTTTAGGAAAAAAATCATGATATTCAAAAAGAGGGCCAATTTTTTCAAGACAGAGTTTATTGACATTCTCATCAACGAACACTACGGCGTGAGGATTTCCCATATTTACAAGTGTTACCTTGAAAGTTTTTCCGTCAATCTGCATAGGATAGTTCAGAATCGGCTTTTGGGGCTGATTAGGAATAGCGCAGGGAATGAGTTCCGGTGTCAGTTCTGGTTCCCCCATCATAACCGTGGCGGAGGAGACCTTGTCATCTTTTAAAAACAGCTCAAGGTGTTTTATTCCAGCCAGGGTTTCTATGTCGATGCTGGTTTTATTGGTTAAATGATGGTCATAGACAAATTTTCCCACGCATCTGATGCCATTTCCGCACATCTGAGCCTGACTACCGTCTGCATTGTACATTTCCATGGCAAAATCAGCGCAGTCAGATTTATTTATAAAAATTAGTCCATCTGAGCCCATACCATAATGACGATTGCTTAAAAGAACCGCCAGTTTTGAACGATCTCCTGATGGGAATTCGCGGCCATCCATATACACATAATCATTGCCGCAGCCATGCATTTTGGTAAATCTCATTTTTCCCATCCTACATGTGATGACCCATGGCATAAGCATCATTATGTACATCAGAAACCGCACGACCTGATGGATCATTCATCTTTGAGAATTTTTCATCCCAAGCGATGGCCACAGGTGAGGAACAGGCTACTGACTTTCCGTAAGGAACAGTTTTTACTGCCGAAGATAAAGGGAAAAGCTCTTCAAATATTTCTCTATACAGGTATGCTTCCTTGGTCAGTGGAGTGTTGATCGGGAAACGCATCTGACGCTGTGAGAATTTGAGATCTGAAATCATCCGTTCGGCGTGATCGCGTAAGGCGTCAATCCAGCCGTAGCCTACGCCATCAGAGAACTGTTCTTTCTGACGCCAGGCTATTTCTTCAGGAAGGAGATCGGCAAAAGCCTCACGCAGCATGAATTTCTCGATTTTATCTCCCTGACACATTTTGTCAAAAGGATTCTGTCTCATGGCTACGTCTAAAAATTTCTTATCAAGGAAAGGAACTCGCCCTTCAACACCCCAGGCCATCAGAGATTTATTGGCACGCAGACAATCATAGAGATGTAGATTATCAAGTTTTCGTACCAGTTCCTCGTGGAATTCCTTAGCATTTGGTGCCTTGTGGAAATACAGGTAACCTCCGAAAATCTCATCAGAACCTTCACCTGAAAGAACCATCTTAATTCCCATTGCTTTAATATAACGGGCCATCAGATACATTGGTGTGGAAGCGCGAATGGTGGTGACATCATAGGTTTCAATATGATGAATGACATCTCGTAGTGCATCTAATCCCTCTTCAATAGTGTAGTGAATCTCATGGTGAACGGTGTGCAGATGTTCAGCAACGATTTTGGCATTTTTAAGATCTGGTGCTCCTTCAAGACCTATCGCAAAGGAGTGTAAACGCGGAAACCATGCCTCAGATTTGCCATCATCCTCCACTCTTCTTGCGGCAAGGCTTGCAGCAATTGCTGAGATAACAGAAGAGTCGAGACCACCAGATAGCAGTACGCCATAAGGAACATCGCACATTAACTGGCGTTTTACACTATCAATAAGGGCGTCGCGTAGTTCTTTTTTGTTACTTCTGTTGTCTTTGACATTGTCATAGGAGAACCAGTCTCTTTTATAGTAACGGTTTAAATCTAGATTTCCGTTATGTGTATCAAGATATGATCCAGGTGCAAATTCGCTTACAGTATCACAGATATCTATCAGAGCTTTCATTTCAGAGGCCAAAACCAGATGGCCCTCACTATCTGAGCCCATATACATAGGAACAATACCCATATGGTCCCGGGCGGCAAAAACAGTATTATCGGTTACATCGTAGATAAGAAAAGCAAAATCACCGATAAGTCTATCAACAAAATGTTTACCGGTACGTTTATATTCTTCGTACAGAGGAAGAATTACCTCACAATCAGAGGCAGTTTTGAATTCATAGGGCTCACTTAGAGTGGCCTTTAATTCCTTGTGATTGTATATTTCGCCATTGACGGCTAAAACAAGCGTATGATCCTTATTGTATAAAGGCTGAGCTCCATGTTCAGGATCAACAATAGACAGTCGTTCATGAACGATGATGGCCTGACCTCCCTGGTAGACACCTTCCCAATCTGGACCACGGTGTACCTGCTTGCGTGACATTTCAATAGCCTTTTGGCGTAAGGCGCTTGTAGATGTGGTAATGCCGAATATTCCAAAAATTGAACACATATGTAACCTCTTATCTTCCAAAAAATTTTATTGATGAAGGCATGTTTTTTTCGCTCAAGAGAAAAACATCTGTCATAAGAAAATGGTGTACCTGTTGTGCGCACTGCCTGCCTTCTTCAATGGCGTGTACCACCAGGGATTGTCCACGACGTCCGTCACCTGCCACAAAAACCTTGGGATTTGATGTGACATACTTATCGTTTAGACCTTCAGAAGACAGCATGTTTCCTTTAGCGTTCAGTGACAGACCAAAAGCATTAATAAGCCTTTCACTAGGATGAGCATATCCCATGGCTATCAGTGCAATATCTGCATGGAGTTCTCTTTTGGTCCCTGTAATTGCATCAAAATGACGGCCTTCGCCCCAGACGACCTGTTCAGTTCTTACTCCTTCAAGTCTTTCTTTTCCTAAAAATGCAGTGGTATTTGTGGCAAAGAGTCTTTCACACCCTTCCTCATGTGAAGTTGAAGTGCGTTTTATTTTTCTGTAGTAAGGCCAGTATTTGGTTACAGGCACTTCTTCTGGCAATTCCTCGTGATAGTCTAACTGAATAACCTTGGAGGCTCCGTTACGGATAGCCGTACCAATACAGTCCGAAGCAGTTTCTCCGCCTCCGATTACCACGACATCCTTGCCTGTAACTTTTATAGGATTTTGACCGTTGCCATTGTTTTCACGATTTTGGGCAATAAGAAAATCAAGAGCAAAGTGAACACCGCTGAGGGAACGTCCCGGTATATTGAGATCTCGGGGAATTTCAGAGCCTGGTGCTAGGACTATGGCGTGATATTCCGCAGTTAAGGTATCAGGGGTTATAAGCGTTGTCGCATCAGAATGTACGCCATTTTCGGTTTCAAGGGAATTGCCAACCAGTGTTGATGTTAAAAACCGTATTCCTTCCAGTTTCAACTGTGATATCCTTCTGTCGAGGATCCCTTTTGGCAGTTTAAAATCGGGAATTCCATAACGCAGAAGACCACCGATTTTATCCATTTTTTCGATGACAACCACTTCATGTCCATGCCTTTTAAGTAGCTGCGCGCAGGCAAGTCCTGCAGGACCAGAACCAATAATTGCCACTTTAAAACCAGTAGGTTTGACCTTTGCGTGCGACAACACCAGTCCAGAGTCAAATGCGTATTCAGAAAGCAGTCTTTCAATGCTTTTGATGCCTACACTCTTATGATGTAATCCAAGGGTACATCCTTCTTCGCAGAGGGCGGGGCAGATCCTTCCGGTTATTTCAGGAAAACTGCTGCTTTGTGATAAAAGCTCATAGGCCTTTTGAAATTCACCCTGACATACTAGGTTATTGATGTCCGGCATATCATTATGGATTGGGCAGGTATGCATGCAAAAGGGCGTACCGCAGTCCATACATCTGCCGGCCTGAATCATGCCGTCATGCTGGTTTAGAGTACCGTAGATTTCCTGATAGTCTTTGATACGCTCTGTAATCTCTCTTTTTGGCGGCTCAATTCGTTCAAAATCGATAAATCCTGTAGGATATCCCATGATTATTCTCCTTTTTCTAACTTCTGTAAGGCCGCAAGATATTCGCGAGGGCATACACGTACAAAATTCCTAAGTTCTTCGTCAAAATGATCGAGGATATGTCTGGCGTTGGCACTGCCGGTTAATTCAAAATGCTTTTGCAGCAAGGCTTTTAAAAGTTTTTCATCACTTGTTTTTTGATGTTTCTGATAAGATGCCGGTACTTCCTTTTCTGGTAGCACCTGACTTATCTCGTAGTGTTTGGTATTAAGCATTTTTTCAAGTTGATACTGAGACTTGTAAAGATAAGCGGCGCCACCTGACATGCCAGCGGCAAAGTTGCGGCCAATTGAACCTAAAATAACGACAGTTCCTCCCGTCATATATTCAAGGCCATGATCACCTAAACCTTCACATACAGCGGTGGCTCCAGAATTTCTTACGGCAAAACGTTCTCCCATGCGTCCTGAAAAATAAGCCTCACCAGAGGTTGCTCCATAAAGACAGGTATTACCTCCAATCATGTTTTCAGAGGCATTCCCTGTAAAGCCATCGGCATGGCTTATGGCAATGATTCCTCCCGAAAGACCTTTTCCTACGTAGTCATTTGCCTGTCCTTTCAGTTTTATAAATAGACCTTGACACAAAAAGGCACCCAGACTCTGTCCTGCCGTACCTTCAAGATT
>CACYBT010000013.1 GCA_902772715.1 uncultured Succinivibrio sp. | reverse complement strand
TAAACAAGCCTCCTATAACAGCTATATATACATAGTATAGGAGTCTATTAATTATTGGTCAATATCGGAGATTTATAGGTGCACCCTTTTTTTTCTATTATGTATTTGTTATCAGGTGAAACAAATAATAAGAAATATTTCTCTGAGAAAATGCAGAAAATCCATGAAACACAATGGGAGCAGATCGCACCTGCAGCATGTGATGTATTCACAGATTCTGCTGTAATTCCTTTACTGGTTGGTCAAATTACAGTTCCTTCCCATGTTAATGTCTTACGTTCACAAAGTTTTTCCTATAAGGCTAAACAAATAAGAATGTTTACTGATATTTTTGTTATAGATTCTTGTCGTTACCTATACGGAATGCTTCCAACAATTGATATGTTGGTTAATAGAATAAAAGATGAAAGTTCACAAATGTGTTATCGAATTGTATTAGACGATATTGAAAAAAATTTTAAGGGGTATATTCCTGGACTATTTTTTGGATGTTCTTTAATTGGCTCAAATATTAATGGTTTTGAGGAAAGAAGGTTTTCCGATAGGGAATTCATAAATTAATATTTCAATGCAATGCATCCGGAGTTACTGATGACTACATATTTCAAAACAGAAAATAGTACCGTAAGAAAATTTTTTGCTAATGGCCTTTTTTATAAGATCCCAAGATTTCAGAGAGATTATAGCTGGGAGACTGAACAGTGGGAAGATTTGTGGGAGGACATTGTTTCATGCCTTGAACAGTCGGATTGGTCTTATGAAAACAAAGTCAAACCTGAGTCTCATTACATGGGGTATATTGTTCTTCAGTCTTCTGATGACAGGAATTTTTCTGTTATTGACGGGCAGCAGCGTATTACTACAGTAAGTATTATTATTCTTGCGATTCTTAAAAATCTTCAACTTCTAGTCGATAAAGGTATTGATGCTGAGAATAATAAAAAAAGAATGGCATCAATTAGGCAAAATTACATTGGCTTTATAGATCCTGTTACCTTAATAACTGAAAGTAAATTAACCCTTAATCGTAATAATAATGATTATTTTCAGAACTTTATGGTTCCACTCAGACATCCTCTTCCGCAAAGAGGCTTTAGGGCATCAGAACACCTTTTAAGGCATTCTTTTGAGTTTTTTGACAAAAGAGTAGAGGATTATGTAAACCACTCTAATAATACTGATTGTGGTCAGGCTTTAGCCAAACTTGTGGAAGCGATATGTGATATTTTATTTTTTACGGTCATTACCGTTACAGATGAACTAAATGCATATAAGGTATTTGAAACTCTGAATGCAAGAGGCGTTAGACTGTCTGCAACCGACCTTTTAAAAAATTATTTTTTTTCGGTTTTAGATGCAAATAATAATTCTGATCCTGAACTAAGTGCTCTTGATGAAAGATGGGAAGATATGGTTAGAAGACTTCAGTCTGAAAAGTTCCCTAATTTTCTTCGAGTTTACTGGAATAGTAAGCATAAACTGACTAGACACTCTGAACTTTTTAACATCATAAAACGGAATATTGCAGATAAAATGTCTGTTTTTCATCTTATTGACGATATGGAAGCAGATCTTGAAAATTATTTGTCATTACTCTCCTCTGAAATTGCTGAAGATTGGTGTAAAGAAGATAGGAATAATGCTGTGCTTTTAAAATTGTTCCACGTGCGTCAGCCCATGGCTGTGCTTTTAGCCGCTAAAAGAAACTTTAGTGCCAATGATTTTTCTTCATTACTTGAGGCGATTAAGGTTATTTCCTTTCGTTACAATGTCGTTGGTAATTATTCGCCAAGTGAACTTGAGAAGACTTACAATGATATCGCGGTAAGAATAAGTGATGGCAGAATTAGTAATTTTACTGATACATTACAGTTTTTGAATCTCATCTATATTGATGATAAGCGTTTTGAGTCTGATTTTTCACAAAAGGCTTTAAATACTGCGGATTCAAGATGTAAAAAAATAGTTCGTTATATTTTGTGTCTTTTAGAAAAATATGGATCCGGCCATGATTTTGATTATGAAAGTGATTCGTATAGTATCGAGCATATCCTTCCACAAAGGGCTCCTGACAACTGGGGCAATTTCTCCTTTTATGAAATGTCGGCCATGCTGTACCGATTTGGTAATATGACACTCATGAAAACCTCAGAAAATAGGGATATTGGCAATGCGCCATATGAAGATAAGAAGAATATGCTAAGAAATTCTGGATTTATGATTACTGCATCGATTCCTGAAGAATATCAGGAGTGGACTGTATCTTCGATTTGCAGCCGTCAAAAAAAGATGGCAAGGGCCGCAAAAGTCATCTGGAAGATTTCTCAATTATCTTCAAAAAAAGTTTAATCAAGGAGCATAAGCGTCATGCTTTTTACTCTGAATTTCTAATTGAATTCACTGATTTTGGCTTATTGCAGTATTTGACGATAGCAAAGAGGTGTTAAGGCTGTCCTCTTTACACTCAAAAAAAATCTGCAGCTAAGTGTTGCCAGAGCAGGAATGAACTCTATGCTGTATTTAGGCAGAAAACATACTGATGAAATATATTTTGAAGCCTTTTTTTGACGTAATTCATATGGCTTTGATTTGTAATTGGTCGGTAAATAGCAATGTAAGTGTAGATTTTTCGTCCCCTTGGAAATCGCCC
>CACYBT010000012.1 GCA_902772715.1 uncultured Succinivibrio sp. | reverse complement strand
GACCTTTCTCTTTCGGCAAATATTTTCTTGCGTCTACGGAATTAGCATAAACCAATGTTTCGCCAGTAACATTGGTTTGAAGGAACCCGGTTTCTACAAAATCAATTCCTGCATCGGCAAGTCCTTTCATAATTCCTTTTACAAACGCAGGTTCTGAATTTTTATTTAACAAGTACCCTCCATCCCGGATAGTGCAATCAGTGATTTGTACGCTCATAATTTCTTGATAACCTCCTTATAAATTGCGTTGGCAATTTCAAAATCTTCAGGATAATCGATATCAATAGCTTCAATCTTACTAACTTCCTTGATAAAAGGACTTGAGCCTAACCGTCGATTGTGTTTTAAAAAACTATCTTTTGTGAATACATAGGCAATAGATGTTTCACCATAAATTAATGGCAAATCTTGTGTACGCGGAAAATGAGTAGGATCAAAATTCATCGGCTTCCCATCTTTCCACATAAAAGTTTTAATCGCCTCAACACAGAACGCACTGTCATATTCACCGCTGGCAACTTTATCAACACATTCTTCAATCGTTTCCGGTTTTGCAAAAGGCGAAGTGGTATGGGCATTAACATAAATATCCGCGTCAACAGATTTCATGAACTCGCGAATAAAATCATTGGCGTTGATATTATCGCTGTCAAGATATTCCGGTCGTTTTAAGTAAATGACACCCGGAAGTATATAAGGAATTACAGCATTGTCAGAACAATAAACATAAACTTCATCAACATTTTTTGCTTTCAAGCAAGCCTGCTGGATAAAATGCATAAGTGGCGTACCATCATAAAAGGGTTTGATATTTTTACCAGGTATTCGTTTAGAACCAAGTTTAATAGGAATTAACGCAACTGTTTTCATTTCTTTACCCCTTTTTTAATAATTTTAAAAAACTAACATTTTCAATCGGTTTCTTTATAAATACTATGAAAGCTTCAACTAACAAGTTAATTTATTTTCAATATTTTTTATACTACGCGTCAGCATAATTCCTAAAAATGCTTCAGATAGAACAGGAGCAATACTTGCACCAGTTCCATGAAAACAATAAACAAGCAAAAAGTTAAATAACAGTGTATAAATGACCCCCATTTGAAAACATTTACTGTACTCCTTATCAAACCCACCGCCTAATAGAATCTGAATTCCCAAAAAATTATTATTTATTGAGATGATCATCCAAATTAATAGGGGAAAGAGCCAATAATAATACTCAGTATAATCCACTCCATATAGTAAGGTAATCAAAAATTTTGAAAATATTGCAACAAATACTGCTATAAGAACAAAAAATGGTAAAATATATCGTCGCATTTTATATACAAATTGTTTGCCTAAAACAAAATTATCGCTCATATATTTTGAAGAAATTGGATATAATACTTGTGTTATTGGTGTCCAAGCAAGAATCATGATATTGGTAATTTTTTGAATTGCAGAAAAGGCGCCAACTTCTGAATATGGAGCAAATATTCCTAAAAAAGTAATACCTATAGCGCCAAACACTTTAGCGCTAAGTTGTGTTGTAAACACATAGAAGCCATCTTTAATTTCACTGATTATATCTGAAAACTTTATTTTGCATAAGTGCAACCGATATTTAATTATCGATAACACGAAGCTCATTATACCGCTCAACAGAGGAGAAATAGAGTAAAGAAAGCAATATAGCATTAAGTCATTTTTATTATTAACAAAACGAAAAACAAATATAACAGAGATGGTTCTGGCTATAATATTAACAACAGAAATAAATTTCATGTTCTGCAGTCCTTGAAATAGCCAATTCACCTGAAAACAATAGCCTAACAAACACAACATCAGAATAAGTACACTTAAACACCTTTCAGTATCGTAGCGATAAATATAAACATAAAATGCGGAAAAGACACAACACCCTGCCAATAATATAATTCTAGAAAATAAAACAGCTGTAAACAACTTATTAAGGTCACTGTTTTTACTTAATGCTACTTTTCGAGTGGCCGACATTCCAAACCCATATTCAACAATTACCTGCATATAAATAATAATATTTAGAGCAACAGAAAAAATACCATAATTATCCTTACCAAGTACGCGTACAATATATGGTAATGTCAAAAGAGGAACCACGGCATTAAAAAATTGGAGTATGTACATCCAAACTCCGTTTTTAAAGGATTTTTTACGTAGTAAAGTACTCCAGTCAATCATAACAGGAGGCTCCATCGATCAACTGTAGATGTCTTTCAACAACCAATAGCCCTAAT
>CACYBT010000011.1 GCA_902772715.1 uncultured Succinivibrio sp. | reverse complement strand
CCTCATCGCAGCTCATTTCAGTTATCACTTATTTTCATGCTCTGAAAGTCATCCTGCTTTCCCTTGTGAGCCTGAATATAGAATAACTGCTTGTGCAGCTGCTTTAAAGCAAATTCCTTTTTACAGTCCCTAGCACTCGCTTTATCCTCCACCATAAGGTAAGGCTTATGGTTGAAGTTATAGCCTAAAGGCGGGTAAGCAAGCATATTGCAGGCATGTGTCCTCTCATAGGAGACAACGACATTATCATTGAAGGCATATGGAAAAGTACACTTGTCATCAGACAGCAGATCGCATCCAAAAGAATAAAACTCAAAATCAGAAAGCGCATGCGAGACCATGGTTGTAATAATATCCTTCTGCGATCCAAGTCGGTCCTTATCGTAATGCACATTGGTGTTTTTTACATATTCCTCGGGCATATAAAGATAAAAAGGCACCTCGTGACCAAAGACCAGCTCCTCGGGATGATTCTGATAACCAATCCCGCGCATATTATGATCACCTGTGGCGGCAATAAAGGTATTGTTTCTGAGTTTCTCGTTGTCCTTTACCCGTGAAATAAACTTTCCTAACTCATCGTTTGCATATCTTAAAGTAGCAAAGATGGTCTCAGTGTCCTCATAAGGGAAACGTTTTAAAATATCATCCGGCAACGGCACTTTCTGCACCTTGACATGTTTTGGAAGTCTAAAAGGAGGATGATTGCTGATAGAGAGTGTCATGATAAAGAGAGGTTTATCATGTTGTTCATTTAAGATTTTATAGGTTTCCTTAAACAAGAATTCATCATCAATTCCCCAGGCGCCAGAGGTAGCCTCAGGATAATCTCTTAAAACCTGGGTTCTTTCAATAACCCGCGAAAAATTTAGCTGTTTTAAAAAATTATCTAGATTACGCCATGAAGCAGTCGAGGCAGTAATAAAAATGGTTTCATAGCCTGCATCATTAAATAATTTTGCAATATTGCAAATATAATCCTGACCAGAATAAACCGATGTTGACAGATCCATATTCGGCACCGATACCAGAAGACGGGTCAGACTATCTGACGTACCATTGCCCTCGGAAATAAAATTCCTGAATACGAAGTCCGTGGCAAAATGCTTACGCAACTCTCCTAAAAGGTCACGTTTTTCGCCTTCATCATAAGACATGATATGCGTACTCATACTTTCCATTACGTTAAAAACAATGTTGGGTGTATGAGTCTTCAAAAAATCATTATGTGCAGTTTTATGCAAAAGTGGAGTAAAGAGATCTGAAACTTTGTTCCCCTCAATGTCAATTCCCAAATCTCTATAGGATGAGAGGATCTCAGAAGGCTTGGCAGTTGGAACATACAGTGATTCCTTTTCCCAAAGATAAGCCCAGTAAAAGGCTATGGGACCATTTGGAATACAATAATTGATGCCGCTTTTGTCCGTCACCTGTGCGTTTAACTGACGTAACGGAAAAATCGAAAAAGAGCCGCGCATCAGCATAAAAAACAACATAAGAAAAATTAGCATAAACCCACAGGTACTGCTTACCTTGCGGGGAATATAAACGATTTTTTCAAAAAAAAGGTAGGTAAATCTACACAGATAGCGATACAGAAAAAAGGAAAGACAAAGCAGCAAGATTCCTGTAAAGAACGGATAATCGTTGATGACAGTATTTATGACGGCTTCAGGATCTTCTTTAGTGATGGCGAAAATAAAGGTATCTATCGATTTATCATATGTTTTAAAGTAGAAATAATTGACGATACTGAAAATCAATGCCGCATAAATCACCACAAAATTGTAGATCTGAAAAAGGCTTTTAAAGACCGTAAAGCCACGGTTAAAGAAAGTTACAAGCCCCGCAAGTACTGCAAATACATAGGCAATTGAGGACACTTTCAAATCAAAGCGCAATGACAATATCCAAAAATTGAACTGTTCGTTAATTGTCATATCAAAATACTGTGTTCTGACGAAAGAAAACACCAAAAACACACGCGACAGCGTAAAGATCAGAACACAGATTATAAGCCCGCCTAAAATTCGTGCTAATAAATAACGCAAATTTTCTTGCACTGTCAGCTTTTCGCCAAATCCTGTCAGCATAATCTATCTCCGCTTTGCTTTGTCTTTTACAATTTACAGAATACGCAATTATACTATAAAACACTTATCAAGATAATAGTTCTGAGGTTTCTTAACCCGCAAAGGTATATTTTCAAAACGGCCTCAAAAAACGGCCTCAAAGAGATTATTAAGATATTTTGAAATTTTTTTTAATTTAGTCTTGACACTCTCGATATATGAGATATAATGACTGCGTTTTCTGCATGGGGTTATAGCTCAGTTGGGAGAGCGCTTGCATGGCATGCAAGAGGTCATCGGTTCGATCCCGATTAGCTCCACCATCAGAAAATCCTCATGTGGGGGTATAGCTCAGCTGGGAGAGCATCTGCTTTGCAAGCAGAGGGTCATCGGTTCGATCCCGTTTACCTCCACCACTTCTAGACAGTCACTTTTTTTAGATTCAAATACTTTTAGTCTTCATAATGCTATTTAATTTTGTTAATTTGCGCATTTGTTAATAACCTTTCAGCAAATTTTTCCGCATTACTCTTCTCATCTTTTCTTTTGGTCCTTGATAATTCTCACCTCTGTTCAAGAAGTGCTACAGTTACGGTACTACTTACCCTTAGGACTTTTTTTCATCAAAGGTACATTAGTCTTTTGCACTCAGAGATCCATATTTCTTGGAAAGTTAAATCAAGCCTCTTGTCCCTAGACAGTAAAGAGATGTAATTACAGCCATGCTTTAACCTTCTTCACACTCTATGCTTTTTTATTAACACCATTGGTGTGCATTTCATTCCTAAATAATATTTGGACTTATATTTAACAGGACTTATTGTTATAATTAGTATAAAATAGTATTTATAGAGGTTTTTATGAAATCATATTCCAAAATGTTTATGTTGTTGTCAGGATGTTTTATGCTGACACATTCGGTTTTTGCTGAAGATTTAATGGACATCTACAAGGAAGCCCTCACCAAAGACACCATGGTAAATCAGGCCAAAGCCAATGCCGACTCCGCTCATGCCAAGATTACACAGGCTACTGCCGCTCTGTTACCAAAGATAGATGTTGTCGGAAACCTTTCAAAAACCAATACCAATCACTTTGAGTCATATGGAACCAATGGCAATAATACTAAATCCACAATAGGTATTACCCTCGCTCAATCTATCTGGAAGCACTCAAACTGGGTAAATAAGACTATTGCTGAAAAAAATGCCACGCTCTCAGATTTATCCTATGCTGATGCTCAGCAATCCTTGATTCTACGAGTCAGCACTGCTTATTTTAACGTGCTCAAGGCAGCAGATACCCTAAAATTTCAGAGAGCCAACAACAAGGCTCTTAAAAGACAGTTAGATGAAGCCGACCGCAAACTCAACGTTGGTTTAATCGCTGAAACAGATAAATTAGAAGCCAAAGCAGCCTATGATCTTTCTAGTGCTTCAGTGATTAACGCCGAGAACAGTCTTATCAATACCTACGAACAGATCCGTCTGCTTATTGGAAGATCAGTGGATGTAAACGCACTCAACAAACTCGATGAGAAAAAATTTGATACTCCAAAAATAGCCGAAGCCCTTATTGAACTTATCAAAAAGGCAGAAGAAAACAATATTGCTTTGCAGCGTGCGGTGGTTTCTCGTGATATTGCCAAAGATAATATTACCCTAGCCCAAACCGGTCACGAGCCAACCCTAGATCTTAACGCTAATGTACAGACTGGCTACACCAAATATCACAATCCGGTGGATGGGACTCCTTATACATCCGGCAACGCCTGGAGCAACTCCATTGGTCTTAGCCTGAATATTCCTATTTACAGCGGCGGAGCCACCTCCGCAGGTGTGGATGCAGCCACAGCCTCTTATGTTGCAGCCTCCGAGGCTCTAGAGAATCAGCACCGAATTCTCCTGCAAAACATCAATAACAATTACAATAACGTCAATGCAGCCATAAGTTCTGTAGTCGCCTATAACAACACGGTAATATCTTCACAGTCAGCCTTAGACGCCACACTTGCAGGTTATGAGGTTGGAACAAGAACCATGACTGATGTACTAAATGCCACGCAAAAACTATATGACGCCATGCAAAAACAGGCTGAATCACGTTATCAGTACATCATCTCAAGACTAACACTGCTATATAATGAAGGGCTTCTCAAGGTAGAACATATTGATCAAATCAATAACAGTCTCAAAAAAGTTAATCTCTAATCTTTTATGTCAAAGCCTCCCGACTTTTGACCCAAATTGACTAAAAAAAGCCTGAATCCCGCATCAGGCTTTATTTTTGCCTATGTCATATTTTAAGCCTTATGTAATGAATATTGTAATAAGTAGTGATATAATATGGGTATAGCAGATGTTGATTCGCTAGAAATGCTGTTATTACAAGTGATTGGGGCTTATCGTATTCATGTTTATTAGAATTAGTGGAAAAAAAGGATTTGAGTATGTTT
>CACYBT010000010.1 GCA_902772715.1 uncultured Succinivibrio sp. | reverse complement strand
TAAGGACTTGTTGCTAAGCCAATTCTTTAATTTTTTTTCGGCCTTTAGATTAGACTGAGTGTCGTGTATTTTATCACCATTAGGCACAGCTAAAGAGTTTTTCAAATCAGTAATCTTTTTGTAAAGGAAATCGTAGTAACAAAGTGCCACAAATTGGACAAACTGTCTGCCTCTAAATCGCCAGTCATCCCATACCCTAGGTTTAAGACCGTTGGTATGTTCCTTCAGAGCCTCAAAGTGGTCTTCAATATGCTCTCTTTTACGGTAGGTTTGAATGGCCATTTCCTTATCTTTGATGCGGTTTGATAGCAGTATAATCAATCCCAGATTTTTCTTATGTTCAAGGTAAACATCCTGTTTGGTTGTAACAGTAATCTTACCGTTGCGGTGTTCTGTTATCTTAAAATATTTTTCTGCCTGTTTTTGAGCAGGATCATTTAATTCTTCATTGTTAAGCAGGTGTAATTTTAAAGAATGAAGCTCACTGTCAAAGGCTCTGGTTTCATCATTGGTTTTATCAATACTGCGATAGATATGCAGATACAGCCTGCGGGAAAATGTTACCTGCTCATTAGCCTTATGCTTCTCAGTATTATATTTGCAGGTATAAGAAAAGTTATGAGTAGCACAAACAGTAACTCCTCTTAAATCGGGATCGAACAATAACTGATTATCAAGCAGTTCCAAATCATCAAGATGGGCATTGATAAGCTTTTTAAGCCAAACGCCGTCGCGTGTCGTCACTCTCATCAGGAACCGAATATGCTCTAATAGGAAACTGCATATATTATCGTTGGATACAAAACCATTATCTGTTACTACAAGGGGCTCAGATAGGTTGAGGTAATCAAGTTCTTTTATGGCATTCTTGACCGAAATAACATCGGGGATATTACCTGGCTGCTGATAAAAAGCCAGAGGCTGACTGCTGTCGAGAGAATAAAAGGTTAAAGTTTTGATGGTTGGAAGACTATCGCCGTCTTTATTGAAGCCATATCTTGCTGATTCTTGCAGGAGCTGCTGGGAATAAGTTGAAGTTGTGGTACAGTCAATGGCAAGAATATTACCTTTGTTAAGACTATTGGCGCGACACTTAAAGAAATTCTGAGAAAAATCTTCATGTCGTCCGATTTCATCGAATACATCATGGTACATATCTTCTGAAATAAGATTTACATCGTCTAGTCCGTGTTTAATCTGCCAGTTTTTAAGGTTTGGCAGGGATAAACCATCAGTGCCAACCCAAAATCTTGCAATGTTAATACAGCGGTTGGCAAGAATGGTGTTGTCTCCAAAAGCAGCATATAAATCATCATCAATATCAGAGGATTTGCCACACCAATCCAAAATAGACATAAGACCTATCTTTTTTCTTGAAATCACCGTGTTGCCATTATTGTCTTGTGACTGAACCTTAACAGTATTGTTAAGCCTCTCCCTAGTTTCGGTCATGGTATCCATTCCCTTCTTTATAACACCAAGCAACTTTCTTTTCAAAGTCTTATTTCTGTGGGTGTTAGTGTCGTAGATAACTTCTCGTTCATAAACATATGTGTCACCATTCGCTCTTTTACGCTGCTCTTTTTGTATTCTGACGCCACCAACAATAGGCCTAGACATATGAACTCTCCAAAATATTTAACAAGCCACTATATTATATATGATAGCTCGTTAAAAATAAATGCAAAATTTGTGAGAAAGTTCAACAAATAAAGGGGATAATAAAGAAAAATAAGGCGAAAATAAGCAAAAATGAGAGAATTATAGAAAAGAAAATTTTAACAGGCCACTATATTCCTACTTTTAGGATTTAATCGAATGTTTTTTCTTCCATTAAGAATCATGCCCATTACGTTAAGAAGAAAAACAATTTTTGATCTTAAGGATATGAGCCACTAATGTGGGCAAGTCCTTAAGCAACTTTTGGTCCCTCTTACTAGGTGGGCTCCTTCTACAGTTGGATTCTATGAAATCCAACAGCTCTTTAAAAATCTGTGTTCGGATATTGATTGATTTCTACATAGTCTAATGAGCCGGTCCTTGAAGAAATAACCGTAGCACTGAATCTTCAACATAGATAAGGAAGTCATGGCTATTTTCCTTTTGAGTATCGCCTTAAGTCCAAAGTATGTTTTAACAAGAGACGCCATAAGTGCGAAGTTAATGAAGTTCATTATCACATTCTCTTTGCATGAGTTGATACTCTGTAGGG
>CACYBT010000009.1 GCA_902772715.1 uncultured Succinivibrio sp. | reverse complement strand
TGTTTTTAAAATACATTGCCCGTTCCGGCATGGCTGTTTTTGTGATCTACAGAGTGCTGTTAGGTGCAGTTCTGCTATGGCTGTTTTAGGCTTTTTTTTGTGCGTTTTCACTTGCCGGAAGGGTAGTTAGAAAATCTTCGGTAAGAGCAATTCTTTTTTGGTATATGGCATTTTTAATGTCTATACCACTTAAACCACGCTGAATAAATTCCTGCGCTTCCACTTTTTTTAAGATCTCAAATAATTTTAGGAAATACTCATAGCGAGGAAACTCTTTATCCTCAAATCCTTTGCGCCCAAGGTAATCACATTTGCAGCACAGCGCAAAAGGTTCAACACGTTCAGGTTTTCTAAAAGCGTCTATTTTGTAGAAAAGATCGACAACTCCTTTGGCCCCTTTATCATAAAGCGAGTGCATCGTAGAGTGATTGAGCACAACGATTTTGGCAAACTGCTCGTAGTCACTTGGTACTTTGAGTCTCTGACACAGACACTTTAACGGTTTTTCTCCGAGAATGTCGTGCAGTTTATGGCATGGCCAAAGAACGGTAGGCGTTTCGCCTTTCCCTAGATCATGGCAGAGCATGGCAAATCGGACTACTGGATCCTGAGTAAATTTGGAAATGACTTTTATAGTGATGCAGGTGTGAATTCCTGAATCAATTTCCGGATGCCAATAGGCAGGATTGGGAATGCCAAAGAGTTTATCGACTTCAGGAAGAACTTCCTTTAGGGCTCCAACTTTACGTAGAGCATACACAAACTGCTCAGGAGCAGGTGACAACAGAGCCTTCTTTAACTCCATAAATACACGTTCTGGTGTAAGATAGTTAAGGTCTCCACGAGCAACCATTTGCCGCATTAGTTCTAGTGTTTCTTTGGCAATAACAAATCCTAAGGGGTAGAGCTTTGCATAGAAACGAGCCACACGCAAGACCCGTAGCGGGTCTTCACAGAAAGCCGGAGAAATATGACGCAGAACCTTTTGCTTAAGATCAGCAATCCCTCCATAAGGATCGATGATATTTCCTGCTTCATCTTTGGCTATAGCATTGATGGTAAGATCTCGTCGAATGAGATCCTGCTCAAGGGTAATGTTTTTATCAAAGTCAAAAGCAAAACCCTGATGACCTTTGTCGGTTTTACGTTCTGTGCGGGCAAGAGCATATTCTTCTTTGGTTTGGGGATGTAGAAAAACAGGAAAGTCATTCCCTACCATGCTGTATCCTAAGGACAGCATCTGTTCTTTGGTAGCCCCAACCACTACATAATCCTTATCAGCACAGTCAATACCCAAAAGAGTATCACGAAGTGCACCACCTACAAGATATATCTGCATTATAAAATCCGTTTACTTAATTTAAGTTAATTTTAGCAAAAAAGAACGCTAATACAGTAGAACAGTTGAGAAAAATCTGATCAGTGGGGCAAAAGAAAAAATGCAGACATACGGTTTAATTATGTATAAGACTATATCTATGCTGTCACATCTTGGACATCTGCTTATAGAAGTGGAACCCACAGACCAGAGTTCATACAGTCGTTAAACAGATAAAAGGCTATTTTTCCAAGGTATAGAGAACGGCGTTTTCTTGGCTTGAATCTGGTTTTCCTGGCCTCTTGACAAACAGTTGTTTTGTCATCACGGCAAGAAGCGCTGTGCTTGCAGTTGTTAAGCAATATATTGAGGATCAAAAAATGTGTAGTTATTATTGATGCCTTATCAGAAACAGTAGAACCCTATATTCCCAAAGGACAGAAGGACCTGTCATTAGACCATGAACGAGTCATTAGTATAGTCAATAGACTTGTTTTGGCTCTTGTGAATGGCACCCCCATTCTTGCACAGCAACCTATCAGAAATATGCTGTCAGTCACTGTCTAACGCAGGCTAAGTGCCCATCCTGCGAAAGCAAAGTGTCCATCTACGCAGCAGGTAGCATGGATCCGCTGCTTTTTAGGCATGGGGAGTGTCTAAAGAGGTGGTCAGTTATTACTTTTGTTATTCTCAATGTTATTCATACTGTTGCTGTTTTGGCTGTCAAATCCCTGAGGACCATTGTTTTGTGACTTTTTTTCCTTCATTTCAGGTCTAGCACGCTTGATTTTCAAAATTTTTTTACCATCATCTCTATCGATCTTGGCGACAACCTCGATTGGCATATCCTTTCTGATAAAAGACCAGTCTTTATCATCATCGAGTTCTGCAATTATGCTGTTGTTCTCTTTGTCGACAAATTCATAGGTATCATCGGATAGGATTTTGGTGAGCCGCCCCTTGACATGGACATATTCACCTTTTTGGCCATCATTGAGGATCTCTTTTACGGTCATGGCTTTAAAATCATTTTTAAATCCGCGAGGAGCCATGTCGCGGTGATGTCTTTTTTTGTGAAAATTATCGACTCCCATTCTGCCGTTGTCGCGAGAATCATGGCAATCACCATATTCATAGCAGTTGCTGCCTTCATTGTCGTTGCGACAGTTTTGCGGATAGTTATTGCAATGTGCGGAGGCTAAGGTGCTAAGCGATAGTGCTCCGGTGGCTAACAAGATTTTAAAAATATTATGCATTGTCGACTCCTCGTAAAAAAATATTTTGTTTAACCTGTAGTTTTAGTATAGACTAATTAAACTTAGTTTTGAATTATGAAACTACAAAATCCTGCACTATTATTTTTTTTCGTGTCAAACATTCTTGCAAAGTATAACCGGTAAAGTTAATCGCTATGTGAGTCACAGAATTAAAAAGAAAAACAAGATTTATGTGTAAAACTGACATGCCTCACTAAACAACAGAAGAGGAGAATGTAGAATATAGAGGGACTTTTTAGACATGTAAATCTACACACATGTCCGAACGGTTTGTCTATGAACGGTTTTGAATTATTTTAGGAAAAATACCTCAAAGTC
Organism: uncultured Succinivibrio sp.; assembly: GCA_902772715.1. GTDB lineage: Bacteria > Pseudomonadota > Gammaproteobacteria > Enterobacterales > Succinivibrionaceae > Succinivibrio. Next base: position 4,478 of record CACYBT010000009.1, on the reverse strand, counting down.
AGTTTGTTCGCTAAATATTGGTTTTATGTGAATGTGGATTTTTAAGGTGTTTTTATTGCTATCCCATAAGAGGACTGAAAAATGTTTAGCAAACTTTCCGTAAGAGCTAAGGTAATGGGGGGATTCACTGTAATCATTGTGTTTACCATTCTGATTTCAGTGGTTTCCATTTTTATCATGCTCAATTTCAATCAGGCTTCTTCCTATGCTCACGAAACACTTGCAGTGAGAAGAGCCACGATAAAAGATATGAAGAGCCTTGTCAATGCAGCACATAACTGTGTGTTTGCCTCGCAGGAAGATATGTCCTACGTGCGCAATGGCGATAATCTACAAGTTATGAATGACAGGATAGAAAAGGCTAAAGAGACGGCAGAATCGCTGCGTGGTAGAACCAATCCTGAACAGACGGCTATCATCAAGAATTCCATGGCGGCATACTATACTGCTTATCATACTGAATTTTTACCAGTGGTAAAACAGGGAGATTTGCTGTCATCTCAGGAAGTTTTTTCCAAAAAAATCCGTCCGCATAAACAGGCCATCGACAAGGCTGCAGATAGTATTATCGATCAGTTAGTCGGTAATGCTGTAGCGCAGATTGAAGAAAATACCTCCTATGCTCCTATCTACGGAATTATTGCTATGTCGGTCACGGCCCTGATTCTGGCCGTTGTTATTGCATGGATAGTATCAAATTACACTGTAAACAATCTTAAACAGGCTCTTGAGGCTTCCATGGCGATTGCAAAGGGAGATCTGACCAAAGCAGTATCATCCACCTCCAAAGATGAGTTTGGCAGTCTGTTGCGTGAAGTTGAAAAGATGCGTTCGCAATTGCACGAACTTGTAAGCAAGATTAAGGAATCGGTGGGCAAGGCTGTCAACGATTTCCATTCCATACATGACATTACCATGATTATTGATGACTCAGCGCGCTCTAATGAGAGTAAGGCTATGACTGTGGCTGCAGCATCTGATGAGATGGTGTCAACTACAGCAGATATTGCCAAGAACTGTCAAACTGCGGCAGTTACCGCTGATTCGAGTAATAAGAACACGCAAAATGGTGTGGATAAGGTGCATACCACCATTGATGAAATCCGCAATCAAGTGGAAAAATCCAAGCAGGATGCCCAACTGGTTGCAAGACTTGTGGATCAGTCTCAGAAAATTGGTACGATTGTGCAGACCATTGAGGATATTGCCTCTCAGACCAATCTGTTAGCCCTAAATGCTGCTATTGAGGCAGCACGTGCCGGTGAAGCCGGAAAAGGGTTTGCAGTGGTGGCAGATGAAGTTAGATCTCTGGCTTCAAGAACTTCTGGTTCCACTTCTGAAATCACCAAAATGGTGGCTGAGATTCAGAATGATGCCAATGCTGCTAACAGCAGCATGACCGCTTCGGTAGAGAATATGAATGTTTTAGCATCCGAGACTGAGGAGGTTGAGGCACTGCTTTCCAAGATTATTGAAGATGTTTCTTCGGTTAATTCGCAGATTACTCAGATTGCTACCGCTGCTGAAGAGCAGACTACTGCTACATCAGAGATTTCGAGCAATATGCAGTCTATTACAGCTGAAACGCAGAACCTCACCGAGAATGTCAACTCAGCACAGGGTACTGTCAATTCTTCGGTTGCTAACCTTAATTCTTTGCAGCAGATGGTGGACCATTTCATTGTATAAACTGCTATCGCAATCATAATTGTTTTATAACTGATGCGGGCGAGAATCACCACGGTTTTAACCGTGAGGATTCTCGCCCGTATTATATTAAGGCACTTTAAAAAACAGGCTCGTACTGAATGTGACAGGGCAGGGGATACTGTTTTTAGGGTAACAAAAAATGTGTTTGCTGCGTTTACTGCTCGTGATCCATGTTTTTTGTAAGGCAGTCCTTTTCGTAGCGGAAGCGGCTTACTCCGTGCACGATGGCTAAAATTGCTGCAAGGCCTACAAGGTAAATTAGATATTTGCCGTAGGTATTTAGCATAGTGAGATTCGAGACTCCGCGATAGGCAAAATCACGCCAGAACTCGTACTGCCAGGTTAATGGAAAAGCGAATTTTATGACGTTGACCCATTCTGGCAGCATGCCGGAGGCTAAAAGAGCCCCTCCCATAATAAAACCTGGCGGTACTATCAAAATCATTTTACTGCCACCTTCACCAGGCTGAGTGGTATTCCAGGTAACAAGTATTCCCAGCATGCCAATCCCCATGGCAGTCATAAAGATACTTGGTACATGCATAAAATAGTTGCCATTAAAACGCATCTGTCCAAAGACTACGATGGCAGAGGTGACCAGACTGATGGCCGTAGTATAAATTAGCGCATAAGGCACAATACGGCAGATAAGTACGGTTACCTCATCCTTTAATACTCTTTCAAATTGTCCTGTTACTTTAAGTCTGCCGACTAACATCACCATGGTTAGGCCTAGTAGAATTGATGAGAAAAAGTAAATAAAGGCGCTGCAGATGTTGATGGTGGAGGACTGGGTGGGATTAAACAGCTGTCGGTCGATAATATCCATTGGCAGCATCAGTGCTTTGGTTCCATCTTCTGAAAGATGCTGGGCAATGGCTATTTTGGTACCAGTAGTTTCTGAGCCAATTTGGGTGATCATTTTCTTGAGATTGGCTATAGCCTGACCATTCTGAGCCAGATTGGAGTAATCGGCAAAGTATCCAAGATTAAAGGTGGCGTCAGAACGCATTACGGCTTTTTCCAGTCCCTTGGGAATATAGAGTACCCCGATATTACGATCATGCTGCAATAGAAGCGATACCTCCATGGCGCTGTGATAGACCTCGGTAATTTCGATATAAGAACTGGTGTTCAATGACTCAATGAGGGAAGTTGAGTATTTGGAGGCATCAAGATCGATGACGGCCACCTTTCCCTCAAATACGGTACTGTGAGTCATGGTAATCGAAAAAATAAGGGTCGTGAGAATAGCCATCATAAAGGCTGCAATATGATAGGGAATAAATTTTCCCGAGAGCATGGCTAAAAACTCTTCCTGCATGGCTAACAGATGTCTATTCATCGTTAACCTCAAGTGTCATGCCGCATAAAACATCAGCCTTCTCGTCAATGTAGATGCGCACTTTGAACATGGTGAGATCTGCCTGTCCGTGTTCACGCGTCATTCTAAGATCGGCAAAGGATGGAGCAGCGGTGGCAAAACGTACGACCCCTTCGACCTCTTCCTCTGTAGCCACCACCTGGGCTTTGACCTTGGTACCGGGTGTATATTTCTTAACCTGTTTTTCACTGACATAGATCTCAAAATAGCGGCGTTTGGTTTCTAAAATAACTGCCGGTGAGTTAGGAGATATGATTTCGCCTTTCTGATAGAGAATTTTTAAGACCTTGCCATCCTCTGGAGCATAAAGTTTTAACCTTTTGTAGTTAAGATTGGTCTTATCTAAATCACTTTGAAGCTGGGCAATTCTGGCTTGGGTGGCGGTCACATCATTGTGCATATTGGCAATAGCAAGGCGTTCGTTTTCTATTATGGAAAGCGTCATGCCATTGGCACTGCCGGTTTTTTCAAGATGATCCTTCTGTTCTTGTGTGGCACCTAATGTGAGTGCATCTAAACGGCGTTGTGCCTGAACTCTGGCTGCATGAGCCTGATTTTTAGCGGTTAGATTACTGTCATATACAGACTTTGATATACTTTTAGAATTTATGAGGCTTGCTGAACGATCAAACTCTAATTGGGCCAGTTTTTCCGCTGCCACAGCCGAATGTAAGGCTGCCTGGGCCTGTTCGATTTCGAAAAAGAGCTTATCTTCTTGAAGGTCTGTTGCACGGGTTTTAATGATAATGTTCTCTTCTATTGACTTTAGCTCGGCTTCCTGTGCCTGCAGTTTTGCTTTAAGACCGTCTAAGGTGATTTTGGTGTCGACCTCATCTAAGGCCAAAAGCAGCTGCCCCTTTTTGACTTCCTGCGATTCTATGAGGTTGCGCTCCATAAGAGTTCCTCCCACATTCTCAAATGCCACATTGATTTCATCTGCCGTAAGCACACCTGATTTTATTCTCTGTGCTACTGTGGAGGCGTCGCCTCTTGAACCTAGAAAGATTAGAAAAGAACTTAGTGTAAGTAATAAGAGCATGATAATAACAAGACGTATCACGCTACGGGATGTATGGGAATTAAATCTAGACATGAAAAGTGAAAGCGTTTAAATCTTTTGTACCATTCTCAGAACAAACAATTCGTTCAACCAAAAGATTAACGCAGGCGCTATTCTTGCACAAAAAAATTTTTTATGTAAGCTTTTTTTTAAAAAGACCGTTCTATTTGTTATTATTTACAGCTGCAGAATAAATAATATTGGTGTTATTGACTCTATAAATGTCCATGATCTGTTCCCAAATTTTGTCCCTAGAGTAAATTCTGATATTTTATTTTGTCCCTGGTAAATCCCATTTTTTCTAACTCGGATCCTACCGTTGGC
>CACYBT010000008.1 GCA_902772715.1 uncultured Succinivibrio sp. | reverse complement strand
GCCGTATCGTAAAACATTCTTGAGCAGTTTCCGCATATAAATGGGAAACTGACTTAGTACATAGGGTTGGTTTTCAGTTATCTAAATTTTTTTTATTTTTTTTTTGACATTCGCCATATCCTCACATAGGGTTTTACGGCGCCTTTTGATAAATTTTTTTTCCTAATGCTCAATAAAGAGTCAACGTGTCAGTTCTGTCACATTTTTTTTATTTTTCAGTTACAATAGGCGCGGTCGGATTAGTCTTACAATCCGCACTAAACTTCTGCTGCTTCACAATATGGTAGGCAGTACACGGCGCTGAGCGCTATTACTATTATTCATTCACACAATTCAAGAGTAATCTATGGATAATTTGACTCAAATTGTTGCCGACATCAACTCCATCCTGTGGGGACCTTGGTGTCTCATTCCAGTTCTGGTGGGGGCTGGTATTTTCTTTACCTTTCAATTGCGTTTTATTCAGATACGCAATTTTGCCCGCGCATTTAAACACGTTTTCGGAGGTCTATCCTTCAATGGCGAAAAGGCCGGTAATCACGGCATGACCTCATTCCAGTCTCTGGCTACGGCTATTGCGGCTCAGGTTGGTACCGGTAATCTTGCCGGTGTGGCTACAGCCATGGCCATGGGTGGACCTGGTGCCGTTTTCTGGATGTGGCTTGCTGCATTCTTTGGTATGGCCACAATTTTCTCTGAGGCAATCTTAGGTCAGCTGTATCGCACCAAAGATCAGGATGGCAAAATTACTGGTGGCCCAGCCTACTATATTAAACATGGTCTAGGCAGCAAACAAATGGCTGCAATTTTCTCAATTCTGACCATAATTGCTTTAGGATTTATCGGAAATATGGTTCAGGCCAATTCCATTTCTACAGCCTTTACCTCCGCCTTTAGCATTCCAAGTGAGCTTACAGGGCTGTTACTAATATTACTCGCTGGTTTTATTTTTATTGGTGGGATAAGGCGTATTGCCGCTTTCACTGAAAAACTTGTACCTCTCATGGCTTCCATTTATGTTTTAGGTGCTGTGTATATCATGCTCATAAATTTTGATATGATCATTCCCACCTTTAAGAACATCTTTGTTGGAGCCTTTGATCCAAGTGCCGCAACTGGTGGTATTATCGGTGCCACTATCAAGGAAGCCATCCGTTACGGTGTTGCCCGCGGTCTATTCTCCAACGAGGCCGGTATGGGTTCTACGCCTCACGCCCACGCTATCGCCCGCGTTAAGCATCCCGTAGAACAGGGACTTGCTGCTATCATCGGTCTGTTTATTGATACCTTTGTCGTACTAACAGCAACTGCTTTGGTAATCATGGTAACCAATTCCCTAGATGGAAAAACAACAGGAATCATGTTGACTCAAAATGCCTTTATCAAAGGCATGGGCGAAGCAGGTTCAGGCTTTGTGGCTATTTGTCTGTTTTTTGCTGCCTTTTCCACCATCGTCGGTTGGTACTTCTTTGCAGTGCAGAACGTCAAGTATCTTTTCGGTTCAAAAGTAGTCAACATGTTTTCAGTTATAGTACTCTGCTTTCTAATGATGGGCTCCATGCTGAAAGTAGAATTAGTATGGGAACTTGCAGATCTGTTCAATGGCCTTATGGTAATTCCTAACATTATCGCTGTCATAGGTCTTTACAAGCTGGTAACCAAAGCAGTCAAAGACTATAACGACAATTATACTAAAGGCGGCACTCCTATCTACGGTCCATCAGAATCACTTACTGGTGTTTTAGCCAAGATAGAACACAAACGTTTCTCGCATAAGGCTAAAAGAAACAATCAGCATGAAAAGACACACTGATAATAGGGATGTATAAATAGAAAAGCCTTTCAAAATCCACCCTACGGTGGATTTTTCTTTGCATTTAAGATTTTGGTTGACATCCTCCTCTTGCCAAAGCAAGAGGATTCCTACTGTAGAGGCTTATTACTTTGCTTACTTCTAAGGGTTGGAGCCTCTGACCTCTTATGAGGTTCATTAAGCCACAGTCTCTTTAGGAACTCAGGTTGCTCTAGTTTCTTGACTAGACTTACTTAAAGCCTTGCAAGTCCTGCCCTTGTGGATTTTATGGTAGATGATGAGTTTAAAAATGCAACGGCAAAACCTCATTAACTTTGCGCCTTATATCCCGCACTGAAGGACATAGGGTTTTACAGCGCCTTTTGATAAATAGTAATCAGAACCTAATGCAGAAGAAAACACTGCAGTCTGTCATTATAATTAGGTATCTAAAGAATACAATCAGCAAGAGTGATTAAAAGAGATGACTGCCTAAGTCATCCCCTGTTGATTATCCTAAATCGTCTATGTTTTCGTGCAGTCTTAAATACTGTGAACTATCCTCTATGGTATAGGCTTTATCCCTGTCAGGATGCAAAACCAGATCGTGCATTTTTATAAGGGTTGAGCGATGCCCGACACTGATGAGAACACTTGAGGACAGGTACTCTTTTATAAGTCCATAAGCCACGTTTTCAAGTCGCTCATCTAAGGCTGAAGAGGCTTCATCCATAAAGAGCAGCGTTGGTTTAATAAGTAGTGCTCTTATAACCGCAATACGCTGCTGTTCACCTAAGGAGAGCATGGCTGACCAGTTATCTCTTCTGTCTAATGAGTCACCAAGTTTAGACAGGGAAAGTTTTTCTAAAAGTGGCATAATCTCCTCATCCCCTCTTAACTGCCCTGGATAGGAAATGGCTTCACGTAAAGTACCAATTGGCAGATATGGGCGCTGAGATAAAAACAGCGTGGTAAAGGTTTTATCATGACTGATGTGACCTTTAGCATAAGGCCAGATCCCCGCACAGGTTTTAATCAGAGTAGATTTACCACAGCCTGAAGGACCACGTATTAAAAGACTCTGCTGCAGTTTAAGGCTAAAATCAAGATCCTGCCATAAAACCTGTCCATCGGGACTCGATACCACAAGATTTTTTACCGCAAAGACTTTTTCTTGATTTTCCTCTGGCACAAGACATTTTATATCTTCAGAGGCATCCATGCTGTCAAAGAATAAAGCCAAACGATCGATAACAGCTTTATATGATGCCCATGAAGAAAAGGACTGAACAAAAGTGGACAAAGCCTCCTGCACTCTGCCAAAGGCACTTGAAATCTGCATGACACTGCCAATAGTAATTATTTTAGCAAAGTACATAGGTGCCGCGATAATAATTGGAAATACAACCGCAGTCTGCAGGTAGCCCAAGGTAAAAAATCCTAAAATTTTCTCTCGCCGAATAAGGCTGATATAGTTTTTGATGATATTAACAAAAGAAAGATTTAAAATCTGCTCTTCTGTATTATTACCTTTATAAAGAGCAATAGACTCCGAATTTTCACGTAATCTTATGAGAGAGAAACGGAAATCAGCCTCATAGCGCTGCTGACGGAAGTCGAGTTTTACGAGTGGTTTTCCGATTAGAAAGGTAAAAATAGTTCCCAAAACGGCATAAATAAAAGCAAGATACAGCATATAGCCATCAGGAAGATGCAGTTCATAACCATTCCATAATGTCATAGTTACCGCATTGGAAAGATCCCATAATACTACTCCAAAGGTAATGAGAGTAGCAAAATCGGTGGCCGTGCCAATAATTAAAGAGATTGTTTTGGTGACAAACATACCAAGATCGTCTGCAATACGCTGATCAGGGTTTTCAGTCTTACTGTCGAGTAACTGAATTTTATAGTAGGTATCAGAGTTGAGATAATCATGCAGCACACTTGCAGTAAACCATTTTCTCCACACAATAACCAATTTGGAGCGTAAGAAAGTGTTATATACTGAAATTAGGACATGGATTGTTGCCAGAATGACGAAGAGCAGCAACTGAGTTTTAAAACCATCAAGATCGTAGTTCTGCATAGTATCCCAAAAATCCTTGTACCACTTGTTGATAGCAGTAGCAAGATAAATGGCGCCACTAGTCAGAATAACTATGAGACTCAGAAGAAACCAGGCATAGGCACTGTCTTTACTTCCCCAATAAAGTTTTATCATATGCCATGCAGCTCTGATTGAGACCTTTAAAGGAAGGCTATCAGAACCATGATACCGCTCTCGCAGTTTTACCGGTTCTGACTCATTTTTGAATATGGCAAGTCTAAACATTATTTACCTCAAAAACCTGTTGATAATATAGGCAACGCCATCCTCATCATTAGACAGTGTCACCACATCTGCCACCTCTTTAACATAGTCATAGCCATTACTCATGGCAATGCCTAAACCAGCGTTTTTTAGCATATCATAGTCATTTTGCGCGTCCCCAAAAGCCATAACATTCTGCATAGAAAGTCCAAGTTTCTGACATAACATCTCAAGGGCTGTAGCCTTTGTTGAGTGCTCAGGAATAAATTCAAGAAAATTGGGACTGGTCCTCAGTACCGAGCAGAAATCACAAAATTTTTGAGGAACCGCAAGCGTAACTCTGTCGATATCTTCTTTTTCACCCACGATAATCACCTTGAAAAAAGATTCCGAAGGCTTACAGGAAGTAAGGTCAACCTCTAAAAACTCCACCCCTGAATGATCAATTTCGACCTGCGAGTAAGGATTGTGGTTTTCTACTACTAACCCCCTGTCTTTTGAATAGCCGTGAAAAAAACAGTGCTGTTCATGGGCAAATGTACACAGTTCATTAGCCATCTGACCGGATAGAAACGCGTGATGAAGTACAGGAAAGTTAATATTATGATGCGCAGCGATAAAATCACTCAAACGGATCACCGCCGAACCGTTATAACAGACACTGTAGGAATTGTCGTCAAGACAGTTTAACAGGCTAAGATAGCGTTGTGCGCTTTTAGGGTGCCGTCCTGTGGTTATCACAATACGATAGCCCTGCCTATGGGCTTTCTGTACAGCCTCAATATTTACTGCACTTATTTCTTTTCTAGAATTAAGCAGCGTATCATCCAAATCAAGAGCAATAATCTTGTAGCGATCCTTGTCTATTGGTAGATTATCAAGAGTATATGTCGTCACAATAATAGATTTCCTCAAAAAAAATGCGTGTAAATTATAGCACATGACTACTATGTGATACTCCAACAATAATAATCCTATATGGCCACAACACCATGTGAAGCATATAAAAAAAAAAAAAAACAGTTTTTGAAAAAATTAATGTAAATTAATCAGTTAGTTAACTGCGTTAAGTACAGTTATTAGATTTGTGATCCAGGGATC
>CACYBT010000007.1 GCA_902772715.1 uncultured Succinivibrio sp. | reverse complement strand
AGGCTCTGTGGAGTCCATCTTATTTTGCTTCTTCCTGTGGAGGTGCACCTATTTCCATTATCAGACAATACATAGAACAACAAAAAAACACCTTTTGATAAAAGGCTAGTCTTAAGCCACTGCACTATAATGATCCATATTTAATCTGCTTTTTGCATCAATAAATGATTATTTAAAAGAACTTTCTTTTGAAATATAAGCAAATAGAAAGTTACAAAAGACATTCATTACGTTTTTTTCAGGTGCACCGAAAAAAACATTTATGCACAGTTTTGGTGATTTATCATCTGTCTATTGCAAGGTAAAAAAGACTTATGTAAATTTTAATAAATTTTAAAATTCAACACACGAAGGCAGATAAAAACAGTTGGTTTAACCTGTCTCGTCACCAAATCTAGCTGCATTTGACATGCATACTAAGGTTATACATAGGAGATAAGTATGTCATCATATACAAATAGAGTTCTTCAGGAACTTAAGAACAAATACCCATATCAGCCAGAATTTCTGCAGGCTGCCGAGGAAATCCTAAACACGCTTTCCCCTGTTGTAGAGAAGGACTCAAGATATGAAAAATACAAGATCCTTGAACGCATGGTTGAGCCTGAAAGAACCATCAGTTTCCGCGTTGAATGGGTTGACGACAAGGGAGAAGTTCAGGTTAACAAAGGCTATCGTGTGCAGTTTAATTCCGCCATTGGCCCATACAAAGGCGGTATCCGTCTGCACCCAACTGTCAACGAAGGTGTCCTGAAGTTTTTGGGTTTAGAGCAAATTTTAAAAAATTCCTTAACCGGCACTCCAATCGGCGGAGCCAAAGGTGGTTCTGACTTTGATCCTAAAGGCAAGAGTGAAACTGAAATAATGCGGTTCTGTCAGGCTTTCATGGTTCAGTTACATCGCTATATTGGCGCCACAGTGGACGTACCTGCAGGTGATATTGGTACCGGTGGTCGTGAAATTGGCTATATGTACGGCGCCTACAAGCGCCTGACCACCAAATATGAAGGTGTGCTGACGGGTAAAGGTTTAACCTTTGGCGGTTCTCTTGCACGTACTGAGGCTACAGGCTATGGTGTAGTCTATTTTACCGACGCCATGTTAAAGGATAAAGGCGATTCCTTAAAAGGCAAGAAATGCGCAGTTTCAGGTTCTGGTAACGTAGCCATTTACTGTTGTGAAAAACTCTATGAAATGGGAGCAATTCCTGTTACTGTGTCAGATTCTAACGGCACCATCTACGATGAAAACGGTATCGATGTAAAAATCCTCAAGCAGGTTAAGGAAGTAGAAAGAGCACGTCTTACCCGCTATAAGGAACTTGTCAGCACCGCTACCTATGTTCCTTGTGAACAGTATCCACAGGATCAGCATCAGGTTTGGACCTATAAGGTTGACTGCGCCTTCCCATGCGCCACCCAAAATGAGGTTACCGAAAAAGATGCCAAGACCCTGCTTGAGAACGGCTGTAAGGTTGTAGCAGAAGGTGCCAATATGCCATCAACCTTAGGTGCTATTCAGGCATTCTTAGACGCCAAGATTGCCTATGGTCCTGCTAAAGCCGCCAATGCCGGCGGTGTTGCTACTTCCCAGTTAGAGATGGAACAGAATGCCGGCATGACCGCCTGGATCTTTGAGGAGGTTGACAATAAACTGCATACCATTATGACCAATCTCTACAAAAATTGTGCCGACACAGCACGTGAGTTCGGTGTCGAGGGCAATTTGGTATTAGGCGCCAATATTGCAGGTTTCCGCAAGGTTGCAGAAGCCATGATTGCTCAGGGTGTCATGTAAGATTTAAACTTCTAAATGTGATGATTACGGAGGCTTTATGCCTCCGTTTTTTTATTCTGGGCAATAAGGAAAAAATTTCATAAACTTTGCAACCCACGTAAAAAAACTTGAAAAAAGCTTATGTACTGCGAAAAAAAACATATAAAATCAGCAGATAAATAAATTGCTTTTTTGGAGGAATTATGGGACTTGTAAACCTAGAAGATAAATGCGTAATCATCAGTGGCGCAAGTAATACAGTAGGACAGGCCATTGGTCATAAACTTGTGGATTGCGGCGCAACCGTTTATCTTATGTCAAAACATGCTGATAAAATTGCAATGATCGCAAAAGAAATAGATCCTAGCGGTAAAAAAGCCATTGCCATGCCTTGTGAATTGCTCTCGCAGACCTCCATCCAAGAATCCATAGACCGCATTGAGGCTTCTGATCACAATGTCAATGTACTCATCAATGCAACCGATGTAGCCTTATATGAAAAACTTGAAAACCTAAGCATTGATGATTTCAATCGTTCACTTTCCATAAATTTGAATCCAGTATTTCTTTTAGCAAAGCACTGTTTTCCAATGATGAAAGAACATGGGGGCGGCCATATCATTAATCTGGCCTCCATGATTTCAAAAAAGTGTGTACCAAATATAGCCGCCTACAATGCTGCTAAAGGCGGAGTTATTATGCTGACACGCGCCATGGCTGAAGAATGGGCTAAATATGGGATCCGTGCCAATACCATTATCAACGGTAATGTCGAACTTGCCTCCCCAAGAGATTTGGATTCAGGACACAGGGTCATGGACAGCGCCTTTGGCATCAAATGGTCTTTGGCTGAGGATATTGCAGAAGTTACTGCCTATCTGATATCGGAGAAAGGCAAAGATATTACCGGCAAGGAAATTGTTATCGACGAGGATTTTATCAACGATTTACGCAACTAAAGCGTGGAGAAAAAACCGGCAAAGGCCGGTTTTTTTTTAAAGGCCTAAAACATGCTTCATACTGTATAGGCCTGGTTTTTTGTCGTTGACCCACAGAGCAGCACGGAAAGCTCCCTTGGCAAAGGTCTGACGTGAAGAGGCCACATGTCCTAGCTCTACGCGTTCACCTTCGGTACAAAACATAGCCTTGTGCTCGCCAACAATATCTCCGCCACGGATGGAGGAAAAACCGATGGTGCCGTAAGAGCGCTCACCGGTATTACCAGAACGACCGGCAACCATTACATCCTTTAAGGACACATTACGGCCTCGTGCGGCAGCCTCTCCCATCGAAAGAGCGGTACCTGATGGTGCATCCACCTTATAGCGGTGATGAGCCTCGATGATTTCGAGATCGGCATCAGCCATAATTCTGGAGGCCTTTTCAATCAGATCTAAAAGGACATTGACCCCCACCGAGAAATTTGAGGCAAATACAATGGGGATACTGCGGGAATACTCTCTAATTTTAGATAGCTCCTCAGCACTAAAACCAGTAGTACCCAGCACCATCTTTACGCCATGTTCCCGAGCATATGCCAAAACCTCGTTGGAGCATTCCGGTCTTGAAAAATCAATGAAGAGATCAGGCGTCTTAGATAAATCTGTAACCTTAGGCACCACCTCCTCGTTAAAACCTAAAGGCAGATTGTCAGTATTCTTGTCAACACCGCATACTACCTTGACATCGCACAAGCCCTGACCGCACTCATAGAGCGCATGTCCCATGCGTCCGCCGATTCCGATAATACCAACTTTAAGCATCATTAACCTCCTTGTACATCTTAATGAGATGGTAGGATGCCATGCCATCTTCAACAAAACCTAACTTTTTATAAAAACTAAGACCGTTTAGATTACGAATTTCAACATCAACATACAGGCCTTTTCCGTGCTGAGAGCGTACCAGATTTTCTGCTGTACCGACGAGGATAGTTCCTACTCCCATACGCATATACACCGGATTGATGTATAACGCCATAATAAAACCATCTTTAATATTTTTTTCAAAAGAGAGAAAACCCATCAGCATTTTCTCTCCCCGTACCACCACAGTAGGGCATTCATTTGAATGCAGTCGCCACTGCCAGTATCTCGTGAAATCTTCCTCGCTTATGACAATAGGCTCCTCACGATTCTCATACTTTGCCGACTCCAGTTCCATAACTGCAATATCATGGGCATCCTCAATAACTGCCCAGCGTAACTCAGCAACTTCTCCGGTTTTTATGGTAATCTTATTACTGTTCATTTAATTCACTCAATCTTATAATTTAGCACTTGCTCTTAGCAGATCAGATGCAAAGGCATAGGTGTCATCTGTTATCACTTTTCCGCCAAGCATACGGCACAGCTCCTTTACTCTTCCATCTCGGTCCAGTTTATTCACTTTGGAGTGAACGTTTAAACCATCATCTTCTTTTAGCACAAGAAAATGTTCATGAGCACAGGCAGCCACCTGCGGCAGGTGAGTAACGGTTAAAACCTGCACACTCTCTCCTAGAGTACGTAGCATTTCACCTACAGCCGAGGCGGTGCGGCCGGAAATACCGCTGTCCACCTCATCAAATACCAGGGTTGGAGTAGCCTCATGGCCACAGGTTAAAACCTCAATAGCCAGAGCCAGTCGAGAAAGTTCACCTCCCGAGGCCACAGCCCCAAGCGGTTTTAGTTCCTCACCAAGATTGGCATTAAACATAAAAGATACATTGTCACGTCCCTCACGTCGCGGCTTAACGGTCTCATCCTTGACAATGCGCACCTCAAAAACACCATCCGGCATGGCGAGTTCTTTGATTTTTGAGGTAACCTCCGCACTCATTTTGGCGGCAGCCATAAAACGTTTGGCAGAAAGAGCAGCAGCCTTATGCTCAAATTCTTCGCGCAGTTTTTTTACTTCTTCGGTTTGCTTTTCTATTTGCACCTTTAAAGAAAGAAAATGCTCTAAATCAGCATTGAGACGGTTTTTAAGCACATACAGCTCCTGAGGATTTACCTTTAGGCGTCTTGACATATCGTGAATGGCAGAAAGTTTTTGCGAAATTTCCTCCACAAGCAGAGGATTTGCCTTCAAAGACAGTGCATCTAGCGCTTCACGGGCCTCATCTAACTGTAAAAGTGCACTTTCAAAATTCTGTAAAATAGGTTCAATGCTATCCTTGGCATAGATACTGATCCGCTTTAGGTCGGAAAGGCGTGCTCCTAAAATATCAATGATATTGTGCTCATCATTCTCAAGCACTCCCTGCGCCAAAGCCACTGCATCTTGAGCCTGAGTCTGGTGCAGGAGCGCATCATAATCAGCACTCAATTTTTCATAATCACCCTCTTTTAAGTCAAGTTCATTTAGGGCATTGGCCTCATAACGCAGAGTTTTGTAATGCGCTGCTCCCTCCTGCTGTTCATTGGATAAAGACTGCAATAGATTCCTACCTGCGGTGTATTTATCATAAGCAAGACTTACAGCGTTTTTCTCGTCCTTACAGTTGGCAAAGGCATCAAGCAGCATCAGCTGCTCGCGCTCATCAATTAGCTTGTATGAGGCATGCTGTCCATGTATGGCTACAAGATGCGGAGCGAGCTCCTTTAGTGCAGTGAGGGTGCACGGAGTATCGTTAATATAGGCTTTTGAACGGTTATCCCTAAAAATAACACGACGAATGGTGACTGTATTGTCATCGCTTAGGAGCTCGTGTGCTATGAGATAATCCCGTACTTTTTCATTGTTATCAATGGAAAACTGTGCACTTACCTCAGCACGCTCACGCGTACTGTTTATCATGTTCGCATCCGCACGGGCTCCCATAAGAAGCGATAAGGCATCCACAGTCAGTGATTTACCGGCACCGGTTTCACCAGTGATGCTAATCATACCTTTTTGAAATTCAAGGCGATTATCTCGGCTTAAAGCAAAATCCTTGACTACAAGTGTTTCAAGCATGGTTTCTCCAGCATACAGCCATCAGACGAGGCTCTTGCCCCAATCTAGTTTCTTTCTTAAGAGGCTGTAGTAATCATAATCATCAGGATGAATAAGTTTCAAAGGTGTAGCATGCTGGCAGATTTGAACCTGACAGCGCGTATCAGCACGCATGGTCACCTGTCCATCACAGTTTATGGCTATAAGTTCAGTCAGGTCATCAGGACTTTCAAACTCGATTTTAACTTCACTCTTGCCTGGAATAATAATGGGCGAACAGTTTAAAGAATGAGGAAACATAGGAACTACTGACAGTACATCAAGTTTAGGTTCAATGATAGAGCCGCCAGCAGATAAAGCATAAGCGGTAGAACCTGTAGGCGTATTTACAATGATGCCATCTCCCCGAATGGTATACATATAATGCTGACCGATAGTCACTTTGAGCATCAGCATATGTGCAATGGTACCTGAGTGAATGACAGTTTCATTGGTAGCAAGCGAGGCCCCCAGCATCTCACCAAGCCCATCGGCAGACTTGCGATAGACCTTAACGTCAAGCATGGTACGTTCTTCTAGGAAGTAATGTCCGCAAATGATTTTGGCAAGTTTTTCCTCGAGGTTATGAGGACTTACATCCGTGAGAAGTCCTAAATGACCTTTGTTGATTCCGAGAACCGGTACGCCCAGATCGACAAGAGTACGCGCCACGCCCAGTACCGAGCCATCCCCTCCTACCACAATGATAAGATCAACCTCCCGCATATCTCTTTTACTGATACTTTGAAGGTCGCTAAGATTAAAACCGATCTTGGTGTTGGCATCCACATAGGCTTTAACTTCAAATTTTTTTAAAAACGCAACAATCTGTCTTATAGGATCAGCCAAAGGTCTTTTATACACCTTTGAGATAACCACCGCCGTACTGATGCGCTCATGAGTCAAACAATCCGTCACCATGACACTCCATATTCATTATGGTTTATTGTACCTTGATGAGCGCCACTTTTCAAAAAAATTACCTTAAGCTCCTTAAAATTGGAGCCCACTTAAATTTTTCAAAAAGATGACAAAGTAGCATAATGAATTGCCTTTAACTGTGTTATGATAGAAATGTGAAGATTTTCATGCCTCAATTTGGCGCAATTTTCAAATTTTTGTTTTGCAGTCTGCTCTTTTATCGTGTTTAAGATGAACAGATACTCAAAAAACCATTTGAAGGTAAAAATTGCTCCTAGCGATCATTAACAAACCTCATATTTAATTACTATGAATCGCAACAAAGAAACCACTACCGTTCTCATCATTGATGATTCGCAGTTCATCATCAATTCTGTCACGCGCATGATATTAAACTATCACGAACGGGCTATTCTATGTCTGTCGGCGCTTTCAGGAGAAAAAGGTCTTTCCCTTTTTGAAACACAGGACGTCGATCTGGTGCTCTTAGACTATGAAATGCCAAACATGGACGGGATCCAGGTCTTAAGAAAAATTCGTGAAAAAGATACGGATACGCCGGTTATTGTCATGACCGCACAAATGGAAGAAGAATATGAAACCATGGCGTTTTCCAACGGTGCCACTGATTTTATCCACAAACCATTCTCCGAAAAAGTAATTACTGCACGTATAGAACATCAGTTATCCTATGCCAACATGCAAAAACAGATGCGCAAAGAAATAGAGCGTCACAAGGAGCTGGCCGAAAAACGTCTTAAGCAGAACTATGAAATTTTAAGTGAAACCATCAAAGCCCTTGCCAAAACTATAGACAAAAAAGATCCTTATACCAGGGGACACTCCGAACGTGTCGCCTTTTATTCGCGATGTTTGGCAAAATGCTGTGGCATAAGCGACGAGAACGAACTTAACAATATCTATTATGCAGGTTTACTGCATGATATCGGGAAAATCGGCATTCCTGCCACCATCATCCGCAAGTCAACCAAACTCACAGATGAGGAATACGCGAGAATTAAAGAACACACTACAATCGGTTATGAGATTTTAAAAAAAGTGAAATCCAATCCGCTTTTAGGCTTAGGAGCGCATTATCATCATGAGCATTACGACGGAACTGGCTATCCTCAAAAACTAAAGGGTGATGAAATCCCTTTTGTAGCCCGTATTATCTGTGTTGCCGATGCCTATGATGCCATGACATCACATCGCTCATATCATGACACGATGCCTCAGGAAATGGTAAAAAAACAGCTGAAAGAAGGCCTTGGCACTCAGTTTGATCCTCAGATCTGCAGAATCATGCTCAATCTCATCGATATGGATGTTAATTATCTCATGAAACAGTTAGATACTGACGACTATGATGATGATACGGATGAAAACTAGTAAAAAGACTATCCTGATTTATCTTTCTCTTCCCTTTTTATTCGGGGAGTGTGCCTTATGTGCTGACGATGAAATCACCTTAGAGGTTACAGAAACCACCATAGAGGCAGTACCATACAATCATCCGCCTAAGGTAGAGCGACGAATCGAATCACTTAATGTCATGAAACTTTCACGCTATGCCTACCTTTTGCGACGCAATCACATGGTGATGCTCTCCTATGCCCCCACCAGTAAAAAAGGCATAAGCAGAGCACTCAAAAAATGGCAGGCCTATGCGGAAAATGCCGCTTACAATAATTTCATCGCGCCAGAACTGGTACTAGCCGTTATTGAAGTAGAATCAGGGGCAGTGGTCGATGCCGTCTCCAAGGTAGGCGCCCAGGGACTGATGCAGCTGATGCCGGCAACCCAAAATGAACTTAATGTCAAAGATCCATTTGACCCCAACGAGAATATTCAGGCCGGTTCATCCTATCTTGCCATGCTCCTAAACCGCTACAACGGTGATCTTGAACTGGCTCTGGCCGCCTATAATGCAGGCATGGGCAATGTCGATAAGTATAAGGGCATCCCCCCTTTTGAAGAAACACAAAACTTTGTAAAAAAAGTGATTACCCGCTACCGTGCTTTGCAGCAGAATCACTGATCTGCACTTGCAAAAGCTACAAAATACCGCTCGTTAAGACAAATTTCTCTGT
>CACYBT010000006.1 GCA_902772715.1 uncultured Succinivibrio sp. | reverse complement strand
GAAAAATGTTACAGAATGAGGGAAGAGCAGTCTTAGAGCGAGGGCGCCGAAAATACAGATACAGGCTAGTAAAAGACAGTTTCTTTTTCCAAAAGGCTTTAAGAGAAATGGGAGTACGACAACCATGGAGATGAGACGCAGCGTCTGCTGGGTGAGTCCGAATGGTCCGATAAGTTCGGCATCATTTAAAAAATACTTGCATACATAGATGTTGACAGTATTGTAGATGATATCAGAACAGCAGACAAAAACCATGGCTAAGGTTAAGGCAATCCAGTAACGGTTGGTAAAGAGCTGCTTCATGTTTTTCTTAAAGTCACGATCTTTTTCTTCCTGTACTGGAGAGGCGACACGTTCATGGCAGAAAAAGAAGGTTATAAAGAAGATGCCGGCACCGACAATACCGATTACCATAAAGGCATAGGTCCAGGCCCTCACATCATCACCAAAGAATTTCACTAGAGGCAGAGTTATGGCAGTGATGGTAGCAGCACCTGCTGTAGCGAGCACCATGCGAAAGATCACCAGTACCGAGCGCTCATAGCTTTCCTTGGTCATCATGGTCATCATGGCACCGTAAGGCAGATTGATACCGGTATAGACAATGGTAATGGCAAAATTATAAGAGAAGAACACATAGATAAGTTTAGCGGTTTCACCAAAGCTCTCAGGAACCGAGAACAGCATTACTGTACCTAGAATATATGGAATAAGCATTCTTAGAAGCCAGGCACGAGCTTTGCCGTAAGGAGAGTTTGTTCTTTCAATTAAATGTCCCATAAATATGTCAGAAAATCCGTCAAAGATACGGGAGGCGAGCATAATGGTTGCCACAATTCCGATATTGATATGAACATAATCGGTGTAGTAGAACATTAAAAAGGACTGAGCCGCCACATAAAGCATGCAGGAGGCAAAATCTCCAAGACCAAAAGCAGTTTTTTCCACAAGATTGATAGGCGTTGGTTTATCTTTGCGGTTGCGTAGGGCATTGATAATCATGTTTTTTTATCCTATGTTGTTGGTTTAAATTACGGATTAGTAAGACAGACACAGGCACTGTACGGTGCAAGAGTCAGTTTTTCATCTTTTAGTGTGTTATCTTTAACTGTTGAAAAGACTATTTCATGTAGTCCCTGATGATAAATCTGGTATTCTTCGGTTTTGAAATTTGCAAAGATTGCAAGAGTGCTACCATTTAGGGATCTTAAATAAGCGACGATGCGGTCTTCATTTTCTAAAAGTGCCTCAAAGGTACCATAGGTAAAGATCTCGACAAACCTTGCATCTTTACGCAGGGCAATTAGTTTTCTGTAAGTGTTTAGAACTGAGTTGTCATCGGCATTTTGCGTTTTGACATTAAGTTTCTTGTAATCCTGATGGATTTTAAGCCAGGGGGTATGTTCACTGAATCCAGCATGCAGGCTATCGTCCCACAGCATAGGTGTACGACCATGGTCACGGGACTGCTCATTGAGAACTGCCAGGGCTTGCTTTTCACTTAAACCGTGATTAATGCATTTTTTATATTCATCATAAGCCAGAAGATCATTAAATTCATCAAGACTTTCAAAGCAGGTGTTAGTCATTCCCAGTTCCTGTCCCTGATAGATAAAAGGCAGACCTCTTAAAAACATAAAGACTGTGGCCAGGGCTTTGGCTGTTTTGGGAGTCTGTTCTTCTTTTTCAAAGTAAAAAGACAGCGCTCTAGGTTCATCATGATTCTCAAGTATCGGGCAGATAAATCCGCTGTCCAAAACTTTTTTCTGGGTAGCAAAATTGGCGTCACGATAATTGTTGATATTGGACTTGAAAAAAGCATAGTAGCCAGGAAGCAGCTCATAGGGCTGACGGGCTGCAAAATCAAAGAGCGTGGAAAAACATCCCTCATCTCCATAGAGTTTTGGCAGGAGCTTATCATTGACTCCAAATGCTTCAGCAACAGTAAGGGCATTGAATTTGTCAAAGGTATGGGCTTTTAATTCATTAAGCAGTGGTACGGTCTTGTCTACCAGTGCATTGGTCATTTTATTGCAGGCACATAGATTATCGCTGTCATCGGCAGGCAGTCCTGGGAACTTGGTATCCTTGACAATATTCATGATGGCGTCGATTCTAAAGCCGGCAACTCCCATCTTTAGCCAGAAATTAACCATGTCGTAGATTTTTTCGCGCAGTTTCGGATTAGTCCAGTTTAAATCAGGCTGTCCTTTGGCAAAATAATGTAAATAATAAAGATTATCTTGTCCTGGAACCTTTTCCCATACCGAGCCTCCAAAATAAGAACGCAGATTGTCAGGTGCATGACCGTCACGTCCTTTTTCAAAATAAAAGTAGGATCCTTCTTCACTAAAAGGGTTTTTAAGTGCTTTTTGAAAGAGCGGATGTTCGCTTGAACAGTGATTTACCACGAGATCAAGAATAATACTGATGTTTTGAGTTTTGGCTTTCTCAAGCAGCTCTTTAAAATCCTCCATGGTTCCGAAGACACTGGCAATATTGCGATAATCGCTGATATCGTAGCCGTTATCAACAAAAGGGGACTGATAAATGGGGGATAGCCATATGATATCAATACCAAGATTACTTAAATAATCGAGTTTATTTATTATGCCTCGCAGATCACCTATGCCATCGTTATTGCTATCTTTAAAAGATTTGGGATAGATTTGATAGGCTATTTTGCCATGCCACCAGTTTTTCTCCATATTTAACTTAGGGTCTTATCGACTCGATAAAGAACCTCAAGCCTCCTTTAATGTGAATTTACATAAAATTTGCAAAAGGATATGTCAAAATCAGTCGTGCTTCACTAGGCAGTAAATTTTCATATTTATTTGAATATGTTGCCATGTTGCGTTTATGACTGCATTTTTTTTTCCTATTGAATGTGGTTGAATTATACAGAATTGAAGTATGGACGTAAGTGTACGATAGTGGATGATAGATGTACAATATTGACCAGTTATCAAAGATAATATTTTTGATATTTTATATTATTTAGTTGTAAATCAAATTGATAATTGATATTTTTAGTCTTTAAGTATGATTATTTTTAGACTTGGGATGACTTTAAGAATTATGATAAAGATCACAATAAAAATATATACAGATATGATGTATTTTGATACGCACTTGCAAAAAAAATCGTCAAGGTGTGCAAGGGATAGTTTAGCCGCTAGTTTGGATCTATAAAAACCTATAAAAATATATAAAAAGCTATAAATTTATCAAAAGACGCCGTAAAACCACGCCCTTTAGGGCGGAATGTAGTGAGGATATGGGCGAAACCCCAAAGTTGAATTCAATTGATAATACTATATAACATTGTGTTGTATTGTTAATTTGCAAGGAGATTATTATGACATTCACTACATCCACTGATTCAGATAAGTTTGTTAATGTT
>CACYBT010000005.1 GCA_902772715.1 uncultured Succinivibrio sp. | reverse complement strand
TGATGGACCGTGCCGAAGGGCCCTCTCCGGTCATGATATCAACCATGTAGTCCTCCATGGCCGGATATAAAAATTCTTCAATAATCGGTGAAAGACGATGAATTTCATCAATAAAAATAACACTGCGCGTCTCAAGATTGGTTAAAAGCGCAGCCGCATCACCTTTTTTTTCAAGAGCCGGGCCCGAGGTCTGGGAAATACTGACTCCCAACTCATTGGCAATAATATTGGAAAGCGTGGTCTTACCTAAACCAGGAGGTCCAAAAATCAGCACGTGATCAAGGGCATCTCCTCTTTTTTTTGCAGCCTCAAGAGCAATGGCCAACTGCTCTTTGACATCCTCCTGTCCCACATAGTCACAAAGCCTAGTCGGACGCAGCGCTCTGTCCTCAGAAAAAGGCAGGGCCTCATTTGCTTCTTCCTCGGCTGTAGCAGTAGGCCTGACATCCGAATCAACCTGCAGAGTATCGGCGACAATACCAAAATCATCCTTAGTCATCAGTGTTTACCGCCTTTTGAAATAAGCGCAAGAGACTTTACAATCAAATCCTGCGTAGATAGAGTCTCACTGCTTCCTTGTTCCTTGATTACTGTCTTGACATATTTTACTGCTTCATTTTCCTTATAGCCTAGGGAAGTTAAGGCCAACACCGCATCCGTAAAATTCTCATGGGATGAATCCTGGGTCTCCACTGAACTTCCGGCAATATCAAGATCTTTAAACGCATTGAGACGATCTTTTAATTCAACCAGCATACGCTCGGCAGTACGACGCCCCACTCCTGGGATCTGTTCAAGACTTTTGGCCTCCCCATCCAGGATCTTTTTGGTAAAATCCTCGACACTAAAGGTTGAGAGGACAGCTAAGGCCATCTTCGGACCTACACCATTTACCTTGATAAGAGTGCGAAACAGCGAACGTTCTTCAAGACGCATAAAGCCATACAGGAGTTCAGCATCCTCGCGCACTACGTGCTGGGTGTAAACAAAACATTCCTCATCACATTTTAGAGAAGACAGAAGCCGTCCCGGCAACTCCACCTCATAGCCTACCCCATGGGCTTCAATAAGGGCAGTCATGCCGTCAATACGCAGCACCTTACCTCTAATACTTCCTATCATTTTTTATTGTCCTTACAAATTCTTACTTTTCCTGCTGCAAGCGCCCGTGTACTGCCGCTTTATCTGCCACATTACCACCCATCGCCTGAGTACTGACATAGGTGTAAAGATGACAGAGCGCACAGGCTAATCCATCTGCCGCATCCGCCTGGGGATTACCGTTTAGGTGCAAAAGTTTTTTTATCATAAACTGCACCTGTTCCTTCTGTGCCCAGCCGTAACCTACCACAGCCTGCTTAATCTGCATGGGAGTATATTCATATATCTCAAGTCCCATATTTGCACCCGCCACAATGGCACTTGCCCGCGCTTCAGAGAGTTTCACGGTGGACTGCACATTTTTGGAAAGAAAGGTTTCCTCCACTGCCATAAAATCAGGATGAAACTGCTCGATAATGGTACAGACTCCCTCATAGATGATCTTGAGTTTAGAAGCAAGACTGCCCTGTCCGGTTTTAATACACCCAGAGCCTAAATACATGACACCGCTGCCCTCGTTTTTTATTACCCCGTAACCGGTAAAACGCGAACCTGGATCAATACCTATGACAACCAATTTCTCATCCTTGCTGGCACCTTATTTATTTCACATGAAACTCTATTTTAACGAAGAATGTCTTTTTTTTAAATACAGAGGAAATTAACACTCACAATACAAAAATACTGATCACTTTTCTCCTTTGTGTAATCTCATCCTCGCTAAAGCCATCTTTTTAAGGATCCCTAAGCCCTAGTACATAATTTATATGGTTCCGTTTTACAGAGAGCGAATTCTATACGGAATATCTTATCTTTATTGCTAAAATCCTGCTAAAACTTAAAGAACAGATGCCATCATTTTAAGAGGTGCTTGAAAAAAATCTTTTTCTCATAAGGATGTTGTTATGAATGTTTAACAATCTGCCTACAGTTTATCAAAGAAAAAAATACGATAAGAAGTTTTAGCAAAGTCGAGGTCCAAAGGTCAGGAGCTTTGTCCTCCCCCAAAAGAAGATAGAGAATTTTTAAGGATGAGTGCACAAAAAAGAGCACTTTGCATTACTCTTTTCTGAGAGTATGCTTTTTGCATACTTCTGGCTAAAAAACATTTATTTTTTAACTAATGCTCTTGCCCAAAAAAACAAGAACACGCAGCCTATGAGAAAAGTCAGAGCCAGTTTCAAAAATGGAAACAATACAAAAAAAAATTCTATAGGCGCTCCTATAGAATTTTAAGCATGCTTCTAAAAGTGTTGTTGGTTTACAGGTATTTATTGATCATGGCAGTCAGTTCTTCTTTGGTCATACCTCCAACCTTACGTTCCTGCTCTTCCTTATTTTTTACAATGATGGTGCAGGGAATACTGCTGATCCCAAATTTTTCCACAATCTTGTCAGCCTCATCCGCATCGGAACCGCAGATTTTAATCTCAGGATGCTCCTTGGCATATTCCATAACCATAGGGCGCATAGCCTTGCAGTGCCCACACCATGAAGCACCAAATACCAGTACCTTCAAGTCATCATCAGCATAAACTTCAGTATCAAAATTGTCATTGTTGGTCATAATCATGGACATAATAGACTCCTTCTAAACTTAAATAAAAAAACTTTTTGCAGATAGCCTGCCGTACATTTCATTTGATGAAACCATAATATCACAAAATTTAATTTTGTCAAATATAATTTACATAAATTTTTTGCTATAATACGAATCAAGATAATTATTTTATTTTTGAAAGAAGGTGTTTATGCACAATAACAATATGCAAGACGAAAACCAGGATCTGTGCCTTGACAATCAGATGTGCTTTCCGCTTTATGCCTGCGCTCGAAAGATCATAAATACCTATGCGCCAATATTAAAGAACCTTGATTTAACCTATACCCAGTATGTCACCATGCTCGTCATGTGGGAAGAACATGATATAGCCATCAAAACACTGTGTCAGCGACTCTATCTTGATTCAGGCACACTCACTCCAGTCATCAAAAAACTTTGTGCTCAGGGCCTGTTAGAGAAATATCGCAATAAAACGGATGAACGCATCGTCAACGTGAAACTTACAGAAAAGGGGCAGGCCCTCAAAGAAGAGGCCAAAAAGATCCCAGAAATGATGCGTTGCGCCATTTTCTGTGATGATAAGAATTTCACGAAAGAGGATGCATTAGCATTGAGAAAGCTTTTAAACAAACTTTTAAAAGTCCCCTAACCATTATTTTTGACAGCTCCCCATGGCTGAAGCCAGGGGATTCCTATTACCCTACTGATGTTATCAGCTGACCAGTCCATTTCTGGTAGGTCGTA
>CACYBT010000004.1 GCA_902772715.1 uncultured Succinivibrio sp. | reverse complement strand
TAGAATTATTCAAGCAGCAGAGACGTTTGGCCGAATCAGATAACGGTCAAGAACTTTCATTAGACGAAATTAATGAAGAGATTCGTGTTGCGAGGAAAGCCTGGAAAAATAAAAGAAGGAATGAGCATCGCTGCTGATTCCTTTTTTACAAATTTCACTAATTTAAATATCTAATCACGAATGTTGAAATTCATTTGTTTCGCATCACTGCGATTTAACAACCATATAAAAACAATTTATTCTTGATGCAAAAGTACAAAGAATAAAACAAACCGCCAAATAATTGACTGAAAAATTAATGTATTACGGTGCTACTACTTTTCCGCTATAAATTCTAATCTATTTTATGTTATATTCAAATAAAAAACGCAAAAGGCTTGTATAGTTGGATTTTTATTTCTACCTTTGCATAGGATAATTTAAATAATTGTTTGTATGGGATAGACTAATTTTGAAATATAATGAACATCTGTGACTAGGCTGATATACCAGAATTAGCACTTCAAGAACACGTCGGCACAGTCAAGTTTAGGTGTTCACGCTCAATAAGGGGCGTGGATAGCTGGATTTATGACTGACGTGGGCTGTGCTAGGCCTTGGTATATTTCTCTTCCACGCCCTTCTTTTTAAGGAGGGCAATTTTTTGCCCTCATAGTTCATAACTAAAATAAATAACTATGAGTAAAGTAGAGAAATTTCTAAATGAATGCAAAAAAAATTTGGGGAAATGGACTTGTGCATCGCACAATTCAGAAAGTAGTCAACCTGCTGCAACTTTTCGTGAAGTTAAAAAAATGGGTTACGAATTCGAGGAGATCTCTGCAAATCGCTGGGGTAAACAAATGTATTGTAAAACTTGCGGTCGAGTAACAACTCATTACAAATTATTGAAAGCTGTACCTACGTTGACAAAAAAAGAACGTCTAACGATAGATAAAAAGACTCGCGAGAGAATACTGAATTTGTTTTCGCATAAGGATGCTTTCACAGGAGCTTCCATTTCTTCTTGTGCCGAGATTGATCATAAGATCCCATGGACAAGGTTGGATAAAGATATTGATGCTACAAAACTTAGTGACAATGAGATAAAGGAGCATTTTCAATTGCTTACACGCGAGCATAATCTGCTTAAAGACAGGTTGTGTGGTTCCTGTAAACTGACCAACGTAAGACCGCCTTTCTTAGGAATTCCCTTTTGGTATGAGGGGGACAGCCAGTATAAAGGCAGTTGCAAAGGTTGTGGCTGGTATGATGGAAAAAAGTGGAGAGAAGAAATCTCCAAATTGATTAAGAACTCTAACAGCAAGAAATAATTGCTGTTAGAGTTCTTGATATCCTCTCTGTATTATAAGCCTATATTTTCTATTAATCCTTTGACTTTTTTTATGATTCAAATTGAATTTGACAGACTGTCGTCTGATCTTCGTGCCATTGCAAAAAAAATACCTCTTCATTGGGGACGTGTTCAGAATAATAGTTATGATGATAATATTAATATGTTTGTGATTAATTCTTATGAAGAACTTGAAAAGGCTATAGAAAGGCTAGATGAACCTCATAAGAACTATCTTAGACGTAGATGGTATCTTTGGCAATGTTCGAAATGCGATGAATTTCTTTTCTATTGTAATGATAATGCAGATAAAAATCCCAATCCTCGGGATAAAACTTATGATGTGTTATTTGATCATCGGCTAGGCTTTGATATAAAAGGTACGGTGATACCTAAAAGCATGAGAGGAGATGTTGAAAAAGTTATAATTGACCAGCAGGAAATGGTTGATTTTTTCTATGATGAGCAAAGTAAGGGTAGAAGGTATGATATACAAAATAGACTTTTTATTGTTCATCATTCTTTTGTTGATCCAATGCGAGAGTTTTATTTAAGGTGTGCGTGGGGATCTAAAAGAAAGGTTTACAAATTATTCTGTGATAGTTTTTCGAAAATAAACTTTATGAAGACACATAATGTGTTGGCTGGTGTTATTTTTATATTAGAAAGAGAATTGAATGTTGTTGAAACAAAAATAGCAGGTTTATAAAAAAATGAAGCTTAATCTTTGATTAGTTACAAAAAAATATCTATCTTTGCATGCAAATTTTGAATATGAAGATAGATAAGACTAACTGGCGTGACGTAGATATCAATATCGATAGCCTTTGGATTATTGGTCCAAGGGCTACTGGTGGTAAACGGTCTAATGTATATCATGGCAATTTTGCACCTCAAGTACCCGATCATTTGATTCGTAGATATACTGAGGAAGGGGATACTGTCCTTGATATGTTTATGGGAAGCGGTACCACTTTGTATGAGTGTGAGAGATTGAATCGTGACTTTATAGGTTTTGATATCAACCAGGAGATTATTGATTATGTCAACAATAGAATGGAGGATACTAAAAATATAGATTACTCCATATTTAATTGTGATGTAACTGATACTGCTGGTGTTTCGACGTGTATAGAAAAACATTTTGAAGATTCGAAGAAAAAGAAAATTGATTTTTTGATTTCACATCCGCCATATCTTGATATTATAAAATTTACAGAGCAAAAGAATGATCTTTCGCAAATAAGTGATATTCACCTGTTCCTCGATAAGTTTATATTGTCGATGCAAAATTGTTTGGAATATCTAAAAGCAAAGAAACACTTTGCTGTGGTTATAGGTGATATTTATCGCGATGGTGAAGTTATTCCCTTGGGCTTTTATCTTATGTATGCTATAAAAAAGCATATTAAATGTAAATTGAAGGGAATTGTGGTGAAGGATATGGTTGGTAATCGCGGAAAAATAGGAATGGAGGCTATTTGGCGTTACAGAACGTTGAAGTCTGATACGTTCTTATTTAAGCATGAGTATATTTTTGT
>CACYBT010000003.1 GCA_902772715.1 uncultured Succinivibrio sp. | reverse complement strand
TCAACACCCTTTTTAATATTGGTCTCTAACTGAGCACCCACGGCATCAATTAACTGCTGTTCAAAGGCAGAAACTTTACCATAATCTAAAACTTTATCCCAGCCGTTTTTGCCAAAACGCACGCATTGAGCAAAGAAAGGAGCAATCTTTGAGCCACCTTCAACATAGGAGTACTCATTGACACCAACTTCTCCCATCAGACCCTTGACAACTTTTAAGGCAAAACGGGCACCGGCTGTAGCCATTGAAAGAGTGGCAGAACCTGCACCGGCCTTAGCCTCGACAACTTCAGTACCAGCATTCTGAATACGGGTTGTTAACTCAGCAATACGGGTTTCGGAAATCTGCTCGTAACCAATTACCTTGGACAATAGAGGAATGATGGTAGTACCTGAATGGCCGCCAATAACTGGAACCAAAATTCTCTGATTAGAAATACCTAACTCTTTGGCAAGGAAAGTTTCAGAACGGAGTACATCCAATGCAGAAACACCAAAGAGACGATGTTTGTCATAAACACCCTCAGCCTTTAAAACCTCAGCAGCCAGAGGCACTGTGGAGTTAACTGGATTAGTAATAATGCAGAGACATGCTTTAGGGCAGGTACGTGCACAATTACGAACCAGATTGGCAATAATACCGGCATTGATCTTGAAAAGATCATCACGTGTCATGCCAGGTTTACGTGCAACACCAGCAGGAATAACAACCACATCTGCACCGGTTAGAGCCTTTACCAGATCATCACCAGTATAGCCGTCAACCTCAACATCGGTTGGGATATGACTTAAATCGGTGGCAACACCTGGAGTGAATGGTGCTACGTCATAAAGGCTCAACTGAGAACCTGATGGCAAATTGTTCTTTAAAATCATTGATAATGGTTGACCAATACCGCCTGCTGCGCCTAAAACTGCAACTTTCATGTGTTACTCCTAAATAATATTTCAAAAAAATTTAACACAAGGGTTAAACGATTGAACAATTATAGCAAAATCAAAGAGTCTATGTGTAATTAAAGAGCTCAACAAATATTAATCTGTGATAATTGACAGATCTTGGGCTTAATCTCCTCCTCTTTCTTAAGAGAGCATCCTACTGCAGAGGCTAACTGCATAGCTCTCTTCAGTGGGATAAAAGCTCTTTTATGAGGCTTTGCATTTATTCAGCAAAATCAAGAAGTGAGTAAATCTCCTGTTCTTTCCCGATAAGACACGATGTATGGTCATAATATTCTTCAACCGTAGGCAGTCTTCCAAGTTTGGCTGTAACTGCCGCCAGTTCAGCACTGCCAAGATATACCTTGGCATCATTGCCTAAACGATTTGGAAAATTACGTGTAGATGTGGAAATAACCGTAGCCCCGTCACGTACTCTGGCCTGATTGCCCATACATAGAGAACAGCCTGGAATCTCGATTCTAGCACCGGCCTTTCCCAAAATAGAGAGAAGTCCCTCATCGGAGAGCTGCTGGCGGTCAAGACGTGTAGGCGGAGTCATCCATAATCTGCACTTTGCCTCGCCCTTTAAAGAAGAAAGGATCTGTGCACAGGCGCGATAGTGACCGATATTGGTCATGCATGAACCGACAAAAACCTCGTCAATATGTGTAGAGGCAACCTCACTCAAGAGTTTTACATCATCTGGATCATTTGGTGCACATAAAATCGGCTCAGTAATCTCCTCAACATTGATTTCTAAAACCTCAGCATAGGAGCAGTTGGCATCAGCCTCAATACTCTTCGGGTGAGAAAGCCACTCCTCCATAGCCGAAGCCCTAGACAACAGAGCCTGTTTTGACTCATACCCTTCACTTGCAAGAGTCTTTAATAGTGCGATATTCGACTGAAGATAGGTTTTAACTGAATTTTCAGAAAGACGAATGGCACATGCGGCTGCAGAACGTTCAGCAGAGGCATCAGACAACTCAAAAGCATGCTCCACACTTAAATCTTCAAGTCCTTCAATTTCAATGATTTTACCTGAAAAAATATTCCTTTTTCCCTGTTTCTCAACCGTAAGCAGACCTTTTTTGATGGCAAAATAAGGAATAGCATGTACAAGATCACGCAATGTAATTCCAGGTCTCCTTTTTCCGACAAAACGAACCAGTACAGACTCCGGCATATCTAATGGCATCATGCCGGTAGCAGCGGCAAAAGCCACGAGTCCAGATCCTGCAGCAAATGAAATTCCCAAAGGCATCCTAGTATGAGAATCACCACCTGTACCTACCGTATCAGGCAGACACATTCTATTGAGCCAGGAATGGATCACACCATCCCCAGGTTTTAAAGCCACGCCACCGCGTGAAACAATAAAGCCCGGTAAAGTTTTATGTGTTTTGACATCGACACTTTTAGGATAGGCTGCCGTATGACAGAAAGACTGCATAACAAGCGGAGCAGAGAACTTAAGACAGGCTAGGTCAACCAACTCATCTTTGGTCATAGGTCCCGTCGTATCCTGTGATCCCACAGTCGCAATCTTAGGCTCACAGTACTGACCAGGATAAACACCAGTAAGACCGCAGGCTTTACCAACAATCTTCTGAGCTCTAGTATAGCCACAGTTAAGATTAACATGTGGAGCCTTTACAAAATCAGGCGATTCACCCATGCCAAGATAGCATCTTGACCGTTCGGTAAGATCCTTTCCAATGATGAGAGGAATACGGCCTCCAGCACGGACCTCGTCTAAAAGAGTGGTGTTTTTGAACTCAAAGGTTGCAAGCACCGACTGTGTCTCATGGTCGACAATCTTACGCTCATAGACTCTAAGATCAACGGTACTGCCATCCTGTAAGGAACTTACATCTGCTTCTAGCGGCAAAGCGCCAGAATCTTCTAGGGTATTAAAAAAGATAGGAGCGATTTTTCCGCCAACGACCACACCGCCACCGCGTTTGTTAGGAACCCCTTCAAGATCATGACCGATATGCCAGATAAGAGAATTGGCGGCGCTTTTTCTCGAAGAGCCAGTCCCCACCACATCTCCGACAAACATAAGAGGATAGCCCCTGGATTTGAGAGAGGCAATTTTGCTTACAGGTCCACGGACACCTTCTTCATCCGCTTTCAGGTCTTCGCGGGAAATTTTATACATGGCAAGAGCATGCAGTGGAATATCAGGGCGAGACCAGGCATCAGGGGCTGGAGAAAAATCATCGGTATTGGTTTCACCTTTTACCTTGAACACGGTAAAGGTCTCCACCTCATTGAATGTAGGCTGTTCCTTGAACCAGGTGGCGTCAGCCCAGGCCATTAGGAGTTTTCTTGCATACTCGTTACCTTTTTGGTCTAAAGCAACAACATCCTTAAAAGCATCATAGATTAAAAGAGTATGTGACAGGGCATCCACAGCCAAAGGTGCCAGCTCCTCAACTTCTAAAAGCGCAATCAGAGGTGCCACATTGTAGCCACCTTTCATCTTTCCCAAAAGTTTGACAGCCATATCCCTGGAAACAACCGGACTTGCCTTTTTTCCTAAAGCAATGTCATAAAGAAAGGATGCTTTAATAGCGGAGGATTCATCTACACCAGGATTGACGCGTTCACTGATTAGATGCAGAAGTTCTGCGTCACTGTCCTTAGGCGGATTTTCCAATAATGCACAAAGTTCTTTAGTAGATTCAGGATTAAGAGCCAGAGGTTCTACACCAAGTTTGGCTCGGTCTGCTACCATCTGGTAATAGGATGTAAGATAATTTGACATATACTTCTCTTTAGAAAAGTTAACGGATTCTGCTCCAAATAAAACAACTGCCTGGATCAGTTTTTCTATGCGGAGCGACTTCATTGTGTCCGGCAATATTGTTTTCAATAGCCGGATAACATTTTTTCAGCAACTGCAAAACCTGTTCAAGTGATTGGTACTGTTCTTCTGTATAGGGAGTATCATCACTGCCCTCAAGCTCAATGCCAATGGAATAATCATTGCATTCTGCGCGCCCCATATAAGATGAACGTCCCGCATGCCAGGCTCTGTCGATAAAGGAAACATACTGAGTTATCACTCCCTTGCGGCTTAAAAAAAGGTGGCTTGAAAATTCACCGTGGGCAATATCTTTAAAATATGGATGTGCGTTCGGATCTAGAGTATTAGAAAAAAGTGCATCAACGTTATATCCGCCGTAATGGCGAGGTGGTAGAGCAATACAATGAATTACCACAAGAGAAATCATGGTACCAGAAGGTCTTGCACCGAAATTCCTGACAGGCACCTGTCTTACAAAGGGAGCAGTACATTCATCATTATACAGCCAGCCTGATACAATTTTCAGCACTATATAATCCTGTGTCAGTTTAGTCCAGTTCTAAAAAGCCGTAAGACTCTTTTTACTGTCAAGAAAATCAATAGCCTCTGCGTCAGTATCCTGTTTATCAGCAAAGGAGATCAATTCATAATTGGAAGTGTCACTAAGCAACGCACGTAACAGTCTGTTGTTCAGATCATGACCAGTCTTGTAGGCCTTAAAATTACCTAAAATACTGTAACCTGACATGTACAGATCACCTACGGCATCTAGGAGCTTGTGCTTGACAAACTCATTCTCATATCTTAGTCCATCAGGGTTTACAACCTTGTTTTCATCAAGAACAACTGCATTATCCAAAGAACCGCCTAAGGCTAGATTATGTGAATGCATATATTCAACATCACGCATAAAACAGAAGGTACGAGCCCTTGAGAGCTCGCTTGCAAAAGCCTCACCGGTAAAGTTCATCGAAAAATGCTGTTTATCTCGGTCCATGGCAGGATGATTAAAATCAATCTGTAAATCCAAATGAAAACCACTCTTCGATGGGAAAAGCTCTGCCCATTTACCTTCATTCTCCACACGAACCTTACGTTTTACACGAATAAAGAGCTTTGGGGCATTAAGTTCCTGTATGCCAATGCTTGCAAAGATATAGATAAATGGCTGGGCAGAACCGTCCATTACCGGCACCTCAGGAGCATCAACATCCACAAAAAGATTGTCAATGCCTAAGGCGCTTAAAGCGGCAGTTAGGTGTTCTACAGTAGATATACGAACGCCGTTGTCATTAACCAGCGCCGTACACAATTGCGTATCACGAACATTATCGGGGCTGCATTTCATGACAACATGAGGATTTAGATCAGTTCTAGTATAAACAATACCAGTATTTTCAGGCGCCGGTCTAAAAGCAACAGAAACCTTAGCACCAGAATGCAAACCAATACCAGTCATGGAAAAAGGCTTTAGAATTGTACGTTGCTTTATCATGCCATCACCTCATAATACTTGTCTTTATTATAATACACTTATTGTTAAACACAAAAAAAATCGGCGCATAATCTTATGAGAACAAAATTTAAAGCATCTAACTTAGTTCAAAATTAGAGAGATGATTTTTATATAGC
>CACYBT010000002.1 GCA_902772715.1 uncultured Succinivibrio sp. | reverse complement strand
GTAGTGAAATTCTTGATAATATGGAAGGAATTTATCTGAGAATGGATGAACCGTAAAAGGTTTTCACTAAAATTTATTCGATTTTTATAGAGCCAAGTCCTAAATTGCCAGTTAATGTTAGAAGTTGAAAAATGGTACTGGATTTGGCTGGTGAATAGCACGTTGAATTCAATGAGTGAGAGGAGACAGTTAAAAAACGTATAAATAGGTTTTGAAAAAAGTTAGTGAAAACTTAGCTTATGAAGAGTACGTGGCGAGCTTAATACTGTATGTAGATGAGAAAAGGCAGTTTTTAATTTATTAACTGCCTATTTTTTGTATTCACTGGCTACCATGCTTTATGTGCAAGGTGCATTGAGTGGCGTGGAGATAAAAACTCCCTTCCACTCAATTTCTTTAAGGATTGTCTCTCTATTTTAAGCAGGAGGTAGCCTCTTTTTCGACTGGAAGACAATCTACATAGTGCTTGATGAAAGTATCAAAGCCCTTCATGCCCTGTTCTTCAGGCTCTCTCTTGCTACCTTCGGCGCCACAGAAAATGCATTTATCAAGGAAATCAGGCAATGACTGATCTTTTTGTTTCTGTGCTAGATAGGCGGCGAGAACAGCAATACCCCAGGCTCCGCCTTCACCGGCTGTGGTCATGACCCATACTGAAGTCTTCAAGGCATCAGCCATAATCTGCTGTCCCACACCTTCGGTCTTGAAAAGGCCACCGTGACCTAAAAGCTTATCAATCTTGACGCCTTCTTTTGCAAGAATATCCATTCCCAGTCTGACAGCACCCAAAGAGGTATATAGATTGCTGCGCATGAGATTGGCTATATTAAACTTGGAGTTTGGAGTACGTACGAGCATTGGTCGGCCCTCAGTCAGACCGGTTATGAACTCACCAGAATAATAACCGTAGGTTAAAACTCCATTGCAGTCTGGATCACCCTTTAAGGCCTCATTAAAGAGCAGAGGGAACAATTCGTCGTTGCTGATTGGATGGCCCTGAAGAGTTGCAAATTCACTGAAAAGACCGATCCAAGCATTAATGTCTGAAGTACAGTTGTTGGCATGCACCATGGCCACCTGTTTGCCGTCAGGAGTAGTAACATTATCAATTTCACGGTGTAAGTCCTTCAAGGCCTTCTCAAGAACAATCATGGCAAATATGGAGGTTCCGGCAGATACGTTTCCAGTTCTTTCCTTGACACTGTTGGTGGCAACCATTCCGGTACCTGCATCTCCTTCAGGAGGACATAATGGGATACCTGCCTTGAGATCTCCTTCAGGATCAAGTAATTTTGCTCCTTTATCTGTTAGGGTACCAGCATCTTCACCTGCATTGAGGACTTTTGGCAACAGTTCTTTTAAAGTCCAAGGATAGTGGTATTGCTCTACTTTCTTGTCAAATTTCTCCACAAGGTCGGCACGATAGTCCATGCGGTCGGAGTCAACAGGGAACATTCCTGCAGCATCACCTACACCTAAAACCTTCTGTCCGGTTAACTGCCAGTGGATGTAGCCGGCAAGAGTGGTGAAAAAGGTGAGTTTCTGAACATGCTCTTCTTTGTTAAGGATAGATTGGTATAAATGGGAGATACTCCATCTTTCTGGAATATTAAACTGAAACAAATCAGTCAATTCTGCAGAAGCATCACGTGACATAGTATTACGCCAGGTTCTAAAAGGAGTTAACAGTTCATCATTTTTATCAAAGGCCAAATAACCATGCATCATGGCGCTGATACCTAAAGCACATAAAGAACTAATGGTTACTCCGTAATCCTTCTTAACGTTCTTTTTAAGATCGAGATAACTGTCACTTAAACCATTCCATATGTCATCGATATGATAGGTCCAGACACCATTTTCAAGACGGTTTTCCCATCCATGACTACCTGAGGCTAATACTGTTCCGTTGTTAGGATCAATAAGCACAGCCTTAATTCTGGTGGAACCCAGTTCGATACCTAATGCGGCTTTGCCCTGTGCAATTAATTCTTTTTTATCCATGAATAATTTCTCCAAGAAAAATGATGAAAACGTTTAAACTTTGATAATTATAACAAAGACTTGAGAATGGAATTCCGCCCTAGGTCAAATTTCGAGAAAATTCTTTGTTTTCTTTAATAATAAAAAGAAAACAGTGCTGTTAATTTTTTTCTAAATTAAAATAATTACAACTCTGCAAACGTTTTAGAAAAGTCCCCAAAACATTCAGTGTTTACGCTCGCAGAACTTGGAGCTTCTATACTAGTGCTAATCATACTAGCCAAAGGTTTTTTACTACGAAAAATAAGTTTTTAAACGCCAATATAGGCGCAAAAAGACAATACTTATGTATAATGAGAGAAAATCAATATACAAGAATGCAAATAGTATGGAACAGCCGATTAAAGATGCAGAGGATGTTATGACAAAGCTACCTTATGAAGTGTTTACTAGCGATGAGGTTAAACAGATTGAGGCTGATTATGCACAGAACCATAATGGGCATTGTTTTGGGCTTATGCAAAAGGCCGGGCGGGCGGTCTTTGATTTCATTGTCAAAAACTGCAGTGAGGCTAAAGAGGTCTGGATTTTCTGCGGTAAAGGCAACAATGGTGGCGACGGCTACATTGTGGCAGGACTGCTTCAGGATCATGGGATCAAGCATCGTGTCTTTTCAACAGGGCTCCCACACGAAGGATCAGAGGCAGCCATAGCCTATGATTACTATATAAAATTAGGGGGAAGAATCGAATATGAACTCCCTAATAACGGTATTATTCCGGAAAAAAGTGAACCTATCATCGCCTTTAGTAAACCCGATATTATTATAGATGCGCTTTTAGGTACAGGCATTGAGTCTGCTCCAACTGGAGTAGTAGCAAAATGGATTGCTTATATCAACGCACTTGATACGTTTACCGTGGCTGTTGATGTCCCATCGGGAGTCTGCTCTGATACCGGTACGGTGCGTGGAATGAGTGTCTGTGCCAATGCTACAGTCTGTATGCTAGCACTTAAACCGGGGCTTCTGACTTCTGATGCCGTGGATTTTGTAGGGGAGATTGAGTTTGCCTCACTCGGAGTTGATACTGTTGATTACCACGAGATCCTCTCGCAAAACTCCTACAAGTCACCATTGCCGATTGTACAGGTTAATTACGAGGATGTAATCGATTTACTGCCGGTACGTTTCCCATCTTATAATAAGGGTGATAATGGGAAGGTACTCATTATTTCTGGAGCAGAGGGCATGGGTGGGGCCGCCATTATCTGCGGTAACGGTGCCCTGCGTGCTGGAGCAGGACTGGTTAAGGTGGCAGTTGATAAGGTTAATATTCCTGCTATTATTGCTTCACGCCCTGAACTGATGACTGTCGACCTGAATGATGATGAGATGCTTCAGAATTCTATCTGCTGGGCGGATGCCATTGCTATTGGACCTGGATTAGGGGTGAACAAACGTACAGCAAGGCTCTTGGAATTTTTGGCAGATCTTGAAGATCAGAATCTTGTATATGATGCAGATGCGCTGAATGTACTGGCCACAAAAGAAGAGGATTTTTATCGTGAAAATCGTATTCTGACCCCTCATCCTGGTGAGGCCTCCCGACTTTTGGGAGTCAGCATTGAGGAAATCTGTGCTGATCGTATTCTTTCGTGTTATAAACTGCAGCGCAAGTATGGGGGAGTGGTATTGCTAAAGGGGCCTGGTTCTATCGTGTGTGATGGTCAGAGACTGACTATTGTGCATGAAGGTTCTTCCGCTTTAGCCACGGGAGGCAGCGGAGATCTGCTGACAGGAATTATTGTTTCACTCTTAGGTCAGGGACTGTCTCCTGCAGAGGCCACGATTGTGGGCGCGGCCTTGCACGGCAAGGCTGGCATGATTGCGGGTAACAAAAAAGGTATTATTGGTACTATGCCTATGGATTTATGCCAATATGTAAGAGAGTTGATCAATGTCAAAAACTGAGATTAGACTTAAGGGCGAAGATAAGACTCGTCTTTTAGGCGCATGCCTTAAAGACATATGCGTCAGTTATGTATTAGCACAAAAGCGAGCTCTTTTAGTGTATCTTAATGGCGATCTGGGTGCTGGAAAGACTACTTTTTGTAAAGGACTGATTCGTGCTTGCGGTTTTTCAGGAATTGTAAAATCTCCAACTTATACTTTGGTTGAGCCTTATTCTTTTTCTGATTTTAATGTGTATCATTTTGATCTTTATCGCCTGATGGATAGTGAGGAACTCGAATATCTGGGGATCCGTGATTATTTTGAAAAAACGGCTATCTGTCTTGTTGAGTGGCCTTCTAAGGCATCTGATGTGCTCCCTTTGGCTGATGTGACCTTAAATTTTGTCTACGCTAGTGACCTAAGAGTGGTCAGTATTGAATCAGCGGTTTTTGAGACCTCGCAGTTAGAAAATATAAAGTATAAATTTGACTAAAGAGTTTGGTGTGATAGGAAGAAAAACGGTTAAGTGTGTTGCAGTGTTAGGCCTTCTTTTATGGGGCATATCCGTGGGATTTGCACAGGAAATTGTGAATCTGCGCAGTTATAGTGATGAACAGCGGACGCGTATTGTTATTGACACTAGCGAGCGACCTGATTTTGCTACATCAGTTGCGAAAGACAAAAGTGTCATGACAGTGAGAGTACGTAATGTCAGCAATTTCAAAAATGCTCCTGCAAATTTAAAATTCGTACCCCAGTCCTGCGTTAAAAGTCTTGAAAAAAAATTAGACGAAAAAGATGTTCGCTATATTTTAAAACTCAAATCCTGTGATATTAAAAAGTACTTTCTTGTTGCCCCTAACAAGGATTCTAAAAATTTTCGCCTAGTCTTTGATTATGCCAATGCACAGACTTCTAATCAGCAAAAGAGTGCTGCGACAAACACATTAGTAAACGGAATCGATTTGTCAAAACCGTTATCCGAGTATGAGCGCGACTTATTTATTGAATACTCTGAATCGAGTAAGGGTGGCTTTCGCGCGATGACCAAAGAAAAGGCAACGGAATATAATCGAAAGTTAAAGGAATTGCGAGAAGAGTATAAAAATGCACAACAAAAATACGAAGAACGCAAGGCTAATTCTTCAAAAAAATCATCTCATGATGACGAGCATGAGGTAGTGTCGGAGCCTTTGGCACCGCCAGTTCCGGTGAAAGCGGTTCCGGTTAACCAGCCTTTTGTTATTGTCATTGATGCCGGACATGGCGGAAAGGATCCTGGTGCCATAGGTAAACGTGGAGTTAGAGAAAAGAATGTCACGCTTGCCATTTCTAAGGCTCTTGTTAACTACATAAACTCTAACAAACAGTTCCGTGGTTATCTGACACGCTCTAAGGACATTTTTATTGATCTTGACAGACGTTCGGAAATTGCCAGAAAGCGCAGGGCTGATCTTTTAATTTCCATTCATGCAGATTCAGTTGCATCAGGTAGTTCTAGCGCACGAGGCGCTAGTGTGCTGGTGATTTCAGAAAATAGAGCCATAAGGGAAAATGGAAAAATTCTGAGAAACAATGAACATACCAAACTTATTGGTGGTGCCGGTGAAGTCATGGATCAGAGTGTGGGAAATCCTTATCTTGCCACCGCTATTCTTGATATGTCATCAACAAATTCTCGTTCTGAAGGAAATCTTCTGGCAAATGAAATTCTAAAGTATTTAGGATCTTTTACAAAGGTACGCAAGAGCACGCCTATCAAGGCCTCGCTTGCTGTGCTCAAGGCTCCTGATATTCCTTCGTTGCTCATTGAAACTGGGTATCTATCCAATAATTATGAGGAGATTCAGTTAAATCAGCCTAACTACCAAAAACAGATTGCCTATCATATCTATCTTGGTATTAAATCCTACTATGAAAAGTATCCGGCACAGAAGATGAAATCACGGCAGGAATCCTATGAAAGAGTTAAGAAATATCAGGGAAGACGCTCTATCAAGGTAAAGAAAGGAGATACTTTATCTTCTCTCGCCAAACAGTACGGAACTTCAGTGAAGGCCCTAAAGAGTGTGAACAAGATAAATGATGATAATCTAAGTGTGGGGCAGACTCTTTATCTGCCATAAGATCTTATGTCAAAAATCAAAGTTTTATCAAGACAGTTAGCAAACCAGATCGCTGCAGGAGAGGTGGTGGAGCGTCCTGCTTCGGTGGTAAAAGAGTTGCTTGAAAACGCCATTGACGCCGGTGCTAAAAAAATAAGATGTGAAATTAAGGGGGCCGGAAAAATATGTATCCGAGTTCGCGATGAAGGTGTGGGTATAGGCAAGGAGGATTTGCCTTTGGCTCTGGCACCCCATGCCACTTCCAAAATTTTAAGTATTGAGGATTTGGGGGCTATCACTACTTTGGGATTTCGCGGAGAGGCTCTGGCCTCGATTGCTGCGGTTTCAAAACTTACGCTGACTTCTAAAACCAAAGAGGAAGAAAATGCTTTTAGTGTCAGTGTTGAGGGCCCAGAACAGCATCCTAAGATAAGCCCTGCGGCACACCCTGTCGGCACGACAGTAGAGGTCTTAGAGCTGTTCTTTAATACTCCGGCACGCCGCAGATTTTTAAAGTCAGACCGTACAGAGATGGCAAGAATAAAGGATGTCTTCACAAGAATTGCGCTTTCACATCCAGAGTGCGGTTTTGAACTTTTGTCAGAAGGCAAAACACTGCTTAGAGTGAATGCTCAGGAGAATGACGCTCTTGATCTCAAGAGAATGACTGTGCTTTTAGGCTCTGATTTCTCGACTCCTGGCTTTAGTGTATGTTGTGAGGATCCTTATCTTAAAATTAGAGGCATGCTGCTCCCGCCCCCTAGCAAGGAGGAAGCGTTAAGTGAAAGAATCTATCTTTTTTTAAATGGGCGGCCGATTGCTGATAAGGTGGTGATACATGCTGTCAAGGAAGGTTTCTATGAGGTTTTAGGAACGGTTCTTCCTTGCCGATGTGTACTGTACCTGTGTATTGATCCGGATAAGGTTGATGTCAATGTTCATCCGCGCAAAGATGAGGTTCGTTTTCATGAAACCACGTTGGTGCATGATTTAATCACCGACACTATTGTCTATACTCTAAGAAAGAACGGTATAGGAGCCTCCCCTCAGTCTGCTCTTCTAGATTGTTATGAACCTTCTAAGCCCGCGGGTGAGTTGACTTTAAATGATACCAACGGGAGAGCTGCTTATCAAGAACAGGATACATCAGCAGCCAGTGCTGCTTTGCCGTCCTTTCCTAACAATGCAAGTTTTATTGATCTGTCCTTAGTCAAGGATCGAGGTGATCCGGAAATAAAAAAAGGCGCTGAGTCATGCAAAGATTCCTCACCTGCTGCCTCTGCAGTGTCTCCTAAAGAACCTTCATTTTCTTTTGGTGCTGGAAACAAAACACCTTCTGTGGTGAATCCTAG
Organism: uncultured Succinivibrio sp.; assembly: GCA_902772715.1. Taxonomy (GTDB): domain Bacteria; phylum Pseudomonadota; class Gammaproteobacteria; order Enterobacterales; family Succinivibrionaceae; genus Succinivibrio. The sequence goes on along the minus strand of CACYBT010000002.1, from coordinate 9,770 downwards.
AGCACAGGGGAAACCCCCGGCATCGCTGAATTGTTCCCCAAAAGCAACTTTGGACAGTATTGAGGCTCCCAATACATTCTACAAAAAGAACTATGACGATCACGTCAGAGCACAGAATCAGGCAGTCTCTTCCTTGAATGTGGATAGTGAGTTGTGGCGTTTTGTTGATAACATGCCGGTTTATCCGCAAAACGGGATTGAGTTTCTGCAGATGGTGGACGATACCTGTGCTCTTATCCGTTCATCTTCACAGTTTTTCCTTGTCAATCTGCTGATACTAGGGAGATATTTTCTTTGTTCAGAATATATGCGACAGATTAGGAGCACAAAGGTGAGCATGGAAAAACTCACCATGCCTTTATTACTGCCGTTTTTGGATGAAAGTCTCACTGCGAATATCAAAAAAGATGAATTATTGATGGCAAGATGTGGGTTTGAAGTTGAAGTTTCAAATAAAAAGGTGAAGGTCAATGCTTATCCTAGAGTTCTCAAGGGTACTAATCTTGCGCACAGCCTGCCTTTGATTTTTGAGGAAATTATCCTTTATAAAAAAGTGCTTGAAGAGGGGGAGTGTCCTTTGACTCTTGCACTTTATATTCTGAAATTTTCAGGTATGACGCCTTTGTCCCTAGATCTGCTTACTTTTTTTAAACATGTTGAAAATGAAGATGCTCTAAGATCTATGGAAGGAGCAGTTCTGCCGTTAAATCTTAAGCAACTGGCCGCAAATTTTAAAAAACAGTATGAATAAAGCACTTGTTATTTTAGGACCAACTGCCTCTGGTAAGACTGCGCTTGCTCTAAGTCTGGCTTTGCATGAGAAGATTGAAATTATCAGTCTTGATTCGGCACTGGTATATCGGGGCATGGATATCGGTACCGCCAAACCCACCAAAGAGGAGTTAAAGACAGTACCGCATCATCTTATTGATATCTGTGAGCCACATGAAAACTATAGTGCGGCCTCATTCCGTGAGGACTGTATACGTCTTGTGGATGAAATTTGCAAAAGAGGTGCTCTTCCGGTTATCTGCGGAGGCACGATGATGTACTACAAGTCTCTAGTTGAGGGGTTACACCCTTTACCTAAGACTGATGAAACTGTGAGGGAATATGTGAGCAAGCAGGCCCTAACCTATGGTTGGCCATATATGCATGAAAAACTGAGAGATATTGATCCTCAAAGTTATGTGAGACTTGATCCACATGATAAACAGCGTATTTCCAGAGCTCTTGAAATATTTGAGATGACCGGTAAGCCGATGAGTTCTTTTTTTGCGCAGAAAAAAGATCAGTGTCCTTTTGAAAGATTAGAATTCGTTTTGTTGCCTAAAGATGATGACCGCTCTCATTTACGTGAAATCATAAGGACGAGGTTTTTAAAAATGTTGGATCGTGGTCTTGTATCAGAGGTTAAGCACCTTATAGCCCAACATAAACTTACCTTGGATAATCCTTCAATGCGCTGCGTAGGCTACAGACAGGTGTTCGAATATCTTGAGGGAGTTTACAGTTACGAGACCATGATTGAAAAGAGTGTTATTGCAACAGCTCAGCTGGCCAAGCATCAGATGACGTGGCTACGCGGAGGTCTTGCTAAGGATACAGGTTATCTTAAAAAGATACGGCTTGATATCGGGAATGAGCATAACTTAGAGACTGTGCTTAAAGTGCTTTCTGAAAACAGACCTTAAAGGCTCTACTGATCTGGTTTGCCTACCGGTGGATTAAAGTTTTTGGCTAAAAGCACTGTTGAGTGGGATACACTGGAGTCAATATGAAAAGAATTTGTTTGGCGATACTGTTTTTTTTGCTAAGTATAACACTTTGTGCTACGGCCAAGCCACTTGTGACATGTGCTCAGGGGACAATTGCCGGATTTTCCAAACAGGGAGTGGAGGTATTTTTGGGGATCCCTTATGCTGAGGCGCCTATCGGAGACTTGCGCTTTGCTCCACCATTAAAAAAATCTCCCTTTAAGGAAGAGTTTCATGCTGACAGTTTTTGCCCTGTGGCCCCGCAGAATACAGTTTTAATCAAGGAATACGGCGGTGAATCCTACGACAGATCGTGTCTTTGTCTTAACATCTTTCGTCCTGAGATACCTCCTGAGTCCAAGAATGGCTATCCGGTGCTGGTGTGGATCCACGGCGGTGCTTATGTACAGGGTACGGGCTCTCTGCCACTGTATGATGGCAGTGCATTTGCCAGGAAGGGCGTAATTGTGGTGACTTTAAATTACCGGCTGGGAGCCGAAGGGTTTCTGTCCTCGCTTTATCAGCAAAGGGAGTTTGGTACTACCGGCAATTGGGGGCATCTTGATATTCTTGAGGCTCTAAAATGGGTACAAGAGAATATAGTTGATTTTGGTGGCGACCCTCATAATGTAACTATGGCTGGACATTCAGCAGGGGCATTTGCTGCCTCGGCTATGATCTTAAACAAGGAGGCGCGAGGTTTATTTCAAAAAGCAATTCTGCAGAGCGGTACGCTTTTGTCTTATCCTTTTATCGGTTTTGATGCGAAAACCAACAATATTCGAGCCTTAGCCAATACTCAAAGACTAATGTCGATGTTTGAGGTGGAAGACTCGAAGAGTGGACTTGACATTCTCAGAAGTATTGATGCTACGCTCCTATCCTATCAGTGTGGTTTTGATTATGATTTTGTGCATAACAAAACCAGTTATATTCCACCTTTTCTTGATGGAGTGGTGTTACCAAAATCGCCATACGATAGTCTTTTGACTGGGGACTTCAATGACGTGGCGGTGCTTTTAGGTTATAACACTGACGAAGGTACGCTCTTCTCATCTCCTGAAATAAAAGATGACGATTTTTATTATGGTTTACATACCAATTTTCCACGCAGTATCGCTGAAAATCTTGAGAAAATTTATGCTATTGATAAAAAACACAGTGCTTACGAGCGTTTTTGCGAGTATAACATGGATATGATGTTTACCCTAGGTATGAAAATCTTTGCCGACAAATTGTCACGCCGAAACAAAGTTTATCTTTATCACTTTGATTTTATTTCACCTAATTCCTACGGAAAAAAATACGGAGTGGCTCATTCTGGCGAATTGCGTTACGTATTTATGAATTTGAAACCTGACAGTAAAAAGACGGAAAAGGATGTGGCTGAAGTAGTCAATATGCGGTGGGTAAATTTTATTAAAACAGGAGATCCAAATTTTGACGGCAGAAGTGCAACCATGATCACCTGGCCAAATTATACAGAAAAGCAACGTGTTGCTTTAAAATTGGGGACTTTTACCATAATTGAACCCTTTGCTCTTGAGGAACGCTTAAACCGTCTTGAAAATATAATTTTTAAAAGAAGTAACGAGGATGCACCTGTAGAAAAAAACCAAAATGTAGAATAAGTGAAAAAAGTTATATTTTTTTTCATTTGTACATTTTGCATTTTTCTTTTGTAATTGCTACTGGCTTTGTCATAATAAATTTGTCTGTAAGCGAAAACTAAGGTTGATTTAAATTACACAGTTCTTTAGGGATGATTTTGCTTCATTTTGGCATACAACGCTGATTAACTAAAATAGGAGTCATTATCAGATATATTTTTTTCAGGTCTTACTGCTTATTATTTAAAAAAGGCTTTATTTTCAAAACTAAAGCCTCAAATTTTAGGTGTTAAGGTTCAGGCTCCATTATATTTAGTTTGGTATTTGGTTATTTTTTTGTGAAAAAAAATTTACATCTGTTTTAATCTTTGTCAGAATATTGATAAAATAATCATCATAGGTATTATTAGTGTTTACTGATAATGCTGAATGATGACGATTTATTTTATATAAGAATATAATGTCAAGTCCAAAATATAATGATAATTAGGGACGTTATTTATCATGGCAAAAGTACAATCTCTTCAAGATCCATTTCTAAATGCTTTGCGTAAAGAACACATCGTGGTGTCCATTTATCTTGTAAATGGTATTAAACTTCAAGGTCAAGTTGAATCATTTGATCAGTTTGTGGTTCTACTTAAGAATCAAGTAAGTCAGATGGTTTATAAGCACGCAATTTCTACCATTGTTCCTGCAAAGGCTGTAACCATACCAACTTGTGATGACAAGGAAGAAGAGTCTGCATCTTCAGAATAAGTGAAGTTGAGATAAGCAGATGCTTCAATCGGAGTTTGAGTTGCTTGAACGATGTTTACTTGTTCAAGTCGAATTAACTCAGATTAAGTCCCAGGAAGATTTAAATGAATTAAGGCTTCTGGCTGAATCAGCCCGAGGTTCTGTTGTCTCTTGCATCTGCTGCAAAAGAGATACGCCTGATCCTAGTACCTTTGTGGGCAAGGGCAAGGTTATTGAAATTGCGGATGCAGTTGTAGAGCACGAAATCAATACAGTCATTTTCAACAACAGTCTTACTCCTGCCCAGGAAAGAAATCTTGAGAAGATCCTGAAAGTCCGGGTGATGGACCGAGTGGCGTTGATCCTTACTATTTTTTCACAGCGTGCTCGTACCTACGAAGGTAAACTTCAGGTGGAGCTCGCCAATCTTCAGTACCAGCAGGCTAGGTTGGTGCGCGGCTGGACTCACCTTGAAAGGCAAAAGGGCGGTTTTGGTTTGAGAGGCGGACCTGGTGAAACACAGATCGAGCTTGACAGACGAGCCTTGCGTGAACGTATAGCGGCGGTTAAAGAGGCGCTCGACGCTGTCTTAAAACGGCGTGAACAGAACCGAAGCCTGCGTGAAAAGAATGCGGTTCCGATTGTCTCTTTTGTAGGGTATACTAATGCTGGTAAATCATCTTTGTTCAATGTCCTGACACATGCTAATGTCTATGCACAGGATCAGCTCTTTGCAACTCTTGATCCTACTCTTAGATCTTTAAGATTGCCTACAGTAGGTAAGGTCATCCTGGCTGATACGGTTGGATTTATCCGTAATCTTCCCCATGATCTGATTGCAGCTTTTAGAGGTACCTTGGAGGAAACAGCTAAAGCCGATCTGCTGCTGCATGTGGTGGATGCGTCTGATGAAAATAAAGATTCTAACATTGAGGCAGTAAAATCAGTTTTATCTCAGCTAGGTTCTCAGAATTTACCCACGCTTATCGTATATAATAAGAGTGATCTTGTTGACGGCAGTGCCAAGGGTATCATCAGAAACAGTCATAATCAGCCACAGTTAGTGTATGTAAGCGCCAAAACTGGAGAGGGTATAAACTTTCTACTAGAGGCAATACAGGAACTATTAAGCGCAAGATTCTGTGAATTTACCGCTAGACTAGGAGCAGCTCATGGCAGACTTAGAAGTATGCTCTATGCTTCTAAAGCCGTAGTCTGTGAGTCTTATGATGATGAGGGGCAGAGTATCGTCAGCGTAAAAATCACGCCCGTGGATGCAGCAATGATAGATAGCAGAACCAATGGCCAATTGACTCTAACCTGTCTTGAAAAAGAAAAACCATGGAAAAAGAATAACAATTTCGATTTCGATTTTGATTCGGTAATGTAGGTATTATGGAAAAAAATAAAGATTTAATGGGCTGGAATGCTCCAGGTTCTGGAAACTCCAACGATAATGATAAAAACAGGGAGCAGGATCCTTGGGGACGCAATATGCGTCAAGAAAAGGATCAGATGCAGGAATTTTTGAATTTTATCAAGAATCTGTTTGGTGGTTCTGGCAATAAAAATAGTGGTGCGAAATCAAACGGTGAAAAGAAAAACCTAAGTTTTATTTTACTGTTACTGGTGCTTGCTCTTGGTTTTTATATATTTACCGGTTTCTATACTGTAAAGGAAGCCGAGAAAGGAGTTGTGCTGCGTTTTGGTAAGGTCTACAACGTGGTAGATTCTGGATTGCGCTGGAAATTTACTGGTATAGATACGGTGAATGTGGTGGATATTGAACAGGTTCGTTCGATTCAGTCCTCAGGAACTATGCTTACTGAGGATGAGAATGTGGTTATTGTGGAAATGGATGTTCAGTATCGTATTTCCGATCCTGTCAAGTATCTTTATTCTGTGGTTAATCCTGACAATACTCTTTTAGAGGCTACCGACAGTGCACTGCGCTATGTGGTTGGTCATACGCTTATGGATGACATTCTGACCTCAGGTCGTGAAATGGTAAGACAGAATACCAGAGTGCTTTTGACTTCCATTATTGATCCATACCAGACAGGACTGACGATTGTCGATGTGAACTTCTTGCCGGCCCGTGCTCCAGATCAGGTAAAAGAAGCCTTTGATGATGCCATTGCTGCACAGGAAGATGAGCAACGCTATAAGCGCGAGGCTGAGGCTTATGCCAATGAGGTTTTGCCTAAGGCAGAAGGTCGTGTCCAGAGAATTAGACAGGAAGCCGAAGGCTACAGAGAGCAGGTCGTGTTAAAGGCAGAAGGTGAGGTGGCACGTTTTGTTAAAGTGTTACCTGAATATAATGCCGCTCCTGAAATTACCAAGACTAGAATTTATCTTGAGACTATGCAGGAAGTACTGCGGAATAATAAAAAGATTATTTTGGATGTACCAAAGGGCTCATCTCCAGTACTTTATCTGCCAATGCCTCAAGGACAAAATGGAGTGCCTCAGGTAAAGGCTGTTGAAAATACTGATAGGACAGTGGTGCCTGATCAGAATGAAACTCAGAGTTATCCACCTTTAAGCGGCAGTAATACTGAAAGTTACAAGACATATAACAGGAGAGGCAAAAAATGAATAAGTTTTCTCTAAATCTAATCCTGGTGCTCTTACTCCTGGTCGGTTTTGTAGGTTATAACAGCATATATGTGGTCTATGAGGGCACGAAGGGTATTGTGACACGCTTTGGAAAAGTGGTCAGAAACAGTAATGGGGATCTCAATATTTCCGATCCGGGACTGCACTTTAAGGTTCCTTTTATTGATCATGTTAAGGCTATGGATGTACGCATTCAGACTATTTCTTCTTCTGCTGATCGTTTTGTGACCTCGGAGAAGAAGGATGTGATCATTGATTCTTATGTTAAATGGCAGATCCTCGATCCGGCAACCTATTACCTGACTACAGCCGGTGGTAACAAAATGCAGGCTGAGGAACTTCTGCGCCGTCGTATCAACAACTCTCTGCGTAGTCAGATTGGTCGCCTAACCATTCATCAGATAGTGTCGGGGCAGAGTGGCAAAGATTCTACTTATGAGGAAAATGACTTTGACGCCAGCGGTGATGGACAGATCCTAACAGATAATGTTTCATCAAGTCAGTCCAAACGTGATGAGGTGATGCAGAATGCGTTGAAGGATATTGGTGCTTCTGCCAAAGCCTTGGGGATCAAGATTGTTGATGTGAGAATGAAGCAGATTAATCTGCCTCCTGAAGTATCCAATTCCATTTATCAGCGTATGCGTGCAGAGCGTGATGCGGTGGCTAAACTCCACCGTTCTCAGGGGCGTAAGGAAGCCGAAGCCATTAAGGCTCATGCCGACCGTGAAGTGGTTGTGAAGATTGCTGAGGCCGAAAGACAGGCTCGTACCTTACGCGGTGAAGGTGATGCTGAGGCAACTCGAATTTATGCTCAGGCTTATTCACAGAATCCGACTCTTTTTGAGTTCCTGCGCTCAATGGATGCCTATAGAACTTCCATGGCTTCTGGTAATGATGTTCTGGTATTGGAACCTGATAGCGAGTTTTTCAAATACTTTAACAATACCAACGCAGTTTTAAAATAAATCATAGATTGTATATGAAACGTAACTTTCAACGAGGAAATAATCATGCCAAATAATGTGATTGTGTTAGGAACACAATGGGGTGATGAAGGAAAAGGAAAAATTGCCGATCTGTTGACTTCCAAGGCAAATATTGTCGTCAGAAGTCAGGGCGGCAACAATGCCGGTCATACTCTGGTGGTTGGCAGCAAGAAGGTTGTTGTTCGTCTTGTTCCTTCGGGAATTTTACATAAGGACTGTTTGTGCCTTATTGGTTCTGGTGTGGTTGTTAATCCAAGTGCCCTTTTTGAAGAAATTGAAGAACTGAATCGTGCCGGGGTTGAAAATGTGGAGTCACGGCTTAAACTGTCAGCAGGATCTTCTTTATTGTTGCCAGTTCATCCTGCCATTGATAAAGGGGCAGAAAAATTGCGCGGTAAAAGTGCAATCGGCACCACCGGTCGCGGTATTGGCCCTTGCTATGAAGATAAAGTTGCCCGCCGCGGAGTAAGAGTGGGTGATCTCTATGATATGGAGTTTCTAAAGGAGCGTCTTAAAAACCTTCTTGAATACAGAAATTTTCAGTTAAAGAATTATTATAAAGAGCCGGAAATTTCATTTGATGAGGTGTACTCATATCTTGAGAACATCCGTGAACGTCTTTTGAGTATGGTTGCTGATATCTCTTTGATCCTCGCAAATGCCAAAAAAGAGCACCAAAAAGTCTTATTCGAGGGTGCTCAGGGAACTTTCCTTGATATCGACTATGGTACCTATCCGTACGTGACCTCTTCAAATACCGTAGCCGGAGGTTGTGTCACTGGGTCTGGCGCCGGACCTCTTGATATTGACTATGTGCTCGGTATTGCTAAGGTTTATACAACGCGCGTCGGTGGTGGTCCATACCCAACCGAGTTGAATGATGAAATTGGTGAAGGCATTCGTAAACGTGGTGCTGAGTTTGGTGCTGTCACTGGTAGACCTCGTCGTACTGGCTGGTATGATGCCGTGGCTATGCGTCGTGCTGTAACCATTAACTCAATAACCGGTCTTGCACTTATGAAGATGGATGTGTTAGATGGGATGGATGAGCTAAAAATATGTACCGCCTATAAATTGAAAGATGGGACACTAAGCGAACTGCCTCCACTCTCTGCTCATGAATATGAGGGAGTGACACCGGTATATGAGTCAATGCCAGGCTGGAAGGAGTCCACCTTTGGTATTACAAAATGGGACGATTTGCCGGAAAATGCCCAAAAATACATAAGAAGACTTGAGGAACTCTCAGGAGCCAAAGTGGCAATTCTTTCCACAGGTCCTGAAAGGGAACAGACCATATATCTTGATGATCCCTTTGCAGATTAGAAAAATTTGATTTTGTTGCAATTCTTTTTTCATCCTTCTACCAGAGCGCTGATAGAAGGATTGTTTCATTATAAATCTTGCATTTACTCATCACCGATCTTACTGAGATTCCATCAATGCTAGTACAGCATTTACCCCTAAATATGCTTTATGGTTAAATCTTATCGATATTTTCTTTAGTAAATGCGCGAAACAATTTTTGAGACACCTAAGGCTATATTCTTTAGAGGATTTAAAAACTCATATTGAGGACTGGCTAAAGGAAACAATGAAACTTCTTTGGGTATCGTATCGCTGGTAGTGGAAGATAGAAGATATACAGGGGGTTCTTATGCAATTGATTAACTAGCGTATTTAACGAATGATGTACTAGTAATAAATCTCTATCATTTAGCTATACAAAAGTTATACAGTCCTTAAACTTCAGGACATATCTGATTTACTTTAGAAACATAAGACCGCTAGAATGATAACGTTTTAATTATGTGTCTTTCCTTTACTTTTCTATTTAACCTTACCCTAGGGTTTCGTCAGATTTTTCTGTATCTGATATAATCAGATTAGAACGAGGTTTTGGAGGCCGTCTTATGTCAGAGTGTACCGTCAAATTGCTTAATAATCCTTATGGACAGGCATCTTTTGATTTGGTTCGTCAAAAAACAAGGCTTTTGTAGATAAAAGCCTCTCCATTAAATACCTCGATGATGACAGCATGAGTGCTTATCCCGTAC
>CACYBT010000001.1 GCA_902772715.1 uncultured Succinivibrio sp. | reverse complement strand
TTTAAAGAACAGAACGCCTGTTAAAAGGCCATTCTAAGCCAAATTTTGCTAAAATAATTTTCGGAAACTCGAGTTATTTAGTTTCTTGCGTGCTAATACTTTCTTTTTTTTATTTGATTCTCGTTTTTTTTTGCGGGAGTAATCGTAAACTTGGCAGTAGACTGTATTTAAGAGTACTTTATGGATAATAGTAAAAATTATAAGAGTATGACTAACTATTTGAAATGTAAAAATGCCCCTAAAGGAGATCCTCAAACGGATCTGAAAACAGCATTATATTTGTATACTGTAAATAATATGCTCAACCTTTCTTTTACTCCTATACTCCGCTATATAAAAAAAGACCTGATTGCCAATGATTTTACAGGTAATCTTGAGTATTTTACCAAAAAGATGCTGATTTCTCTTGTAGAGGAGTTGGAGTCGGATGGGGCAATTACCAAACTAGGTGATAGTTCGCTGTATGTGGCATCCAAGGATATTGTTGAACTGGAGTCTAGAGTATCCATGGAAATTGATAAAGATGTAGCCGATTACTATGATGAGAATGCTCTTGAAAAATCCGCCATGTATTATACGGTCTATGATGGGAAAAAATATCGGCTTCTTTCTGATTATGTCCTTTTACCTAATGATGTTGTGCAGGTTGAGGCCGTTCCAAGGTTTGATATTGCCTATGTGTCTAAAATTGTCAAGGCACGAACCGGCATAGTCGGCAGAATAAATGTTCTTAGAGCTGGCAAAAACATCAGACTCATGCCTGATGAACCAAACCTTAAGATTTTCAATTTTTGTTTTCCTTCCGAAGCCTCTATGGGAGAGGCCCGTTCTGGCGATGTGGTAGTGGCGAGAATCATCAAAAGAAGCAAGGGTCAGATAAATGTTGAGACCAATAAGGTGATTAAGGATATAGGTCGTTATCAGGGGATAATTCTTGGTGCTGTCATGCGCAACGATATCCCACATTCTTTTAGTGAATCAGTATTGTCAGAAACCAAAAAAATCCCAGAAGAGGTAAGTGCTTGTGAAACTGAGAAAAGGGTAGATTTACGCGACCTTCCACTTGTTACCATCGATGGTGAGGATGCTCGGGATTTTGATGATGCCGTGTACTGTAAAAAAGATGGCGATAACTGGAGACTTTATGTGTGTATTGCAGATGTCTCGTACTATGTAAAGCCTCATAGTGCTATCGATCTTGAAGCCTGCAATCGGGCCAACAGCTGCTATTTCCCCAACTTTGTGATCCCCATGCTTCCTGAGAAACTGTCCAATGGCATATGTTCTTTGAATCCAGATGTGGATCGCTTGTGTATGACCTGTGAACTTACCATACAGGCGGATGGCACCATTTTGGACTATGCTTTTTATCCTGCCGTCATGTGTTCTAAGGCTCGTCTCACCTACACAGAAGCATATGAAATGATAACTTCTGGAACAAGTCCTTATGATGAGCATCAGGCAGTGATCCCTATGGTTTGCGAGCTGCATAAACTTTATCAGGCTTTTAATGCTGCACGTGAGCGGCGCGGAGGCATTTCCATAGAGACGCAGGAACTGCAGTTTGTGTTTGATGAGAATATGAATATCAGTGGTGTTCGTCCTACCGAACGCAACGATGCGCATAAGCTTATTGAGGAGTGTATGATTGCCGCTAATGTTGCGGCAGCTACATTTGTGAGTACCCATAAATGTCCGTCACTTTATCGCGTTCATGACAAACCAACAGAGGCTAAACTCGAGCGTCTTGTTGGCATTATGGCGCAGTATGGTCTTCATCTTTTTAACAAAGAACCAACTTCCATGGATTTTATGCATCTTGTGGAGTCAGCCGCAAAGAAACCAAATGCCTCCATGCTGAATGAGACGATTCTGATGAGTATGTCAAAGGCCAAATACAGCCCTGTCAATATCGGACATTTTGGTTTAGCCTTGCCATATTATGCTCATTTCACATCTCCAATAAGACGTTATGCTGATTTACAGTTGCATCGTGTTATTAAGAAAATTCTGAGTAAGGAACATGAGGAATATGATACGTTCGGCGCTCGAGCATATAATAATAAGGAATTGCTGGTCTTAGGTGAGAAATGCACGGATAGAGAAATTGCAGCCCAGAATGCCGAATTTGAAGTGCATGATGCTTTATCTTGCATTTTTATGCAGCAGTATATCGGCGAAAAATTTACTGGTGTCATCACCAATGTTACTCATTTTGGACTTTTCATCAAATTACCGCAGTTTGGGGTTGATGGTCTTTTGTATTGCGGCTCCTTTAAAAATTACGCCAATTATAATAGTGAAAGGGGAACGCTTTCTGTAGATGGTAAGGTCTATGCTTTGGGTATGGAAATACAGGTAGTGGTTTTTGCTATAGATCTTGAACAGCGTAAGATTTCCTTTGTAAGACCTGAAGATCTAAGTAAAAAAGAACTTTTGGGCTTAATTAAGGAAAGAGATTATCTTTTGTCAAGGGAGCAGAAAACCAAACGTAAAGAGATTAAGAGTACACATGAAATTTTAGCTGAGATTGATGATGAAAGCATGTCACGTGTGGCAAAGAATGAGGATATTAGTATCCGCAACGCACACTAACAGTAGGCTAACTATGTTTAATTCCTAGTGGAATTTCAGACATGAACCTTAACTTAAAGTATTAAGAGAATTCTAATATGTATGTAAACAAAAAGAAATCGACCTCAAGAGAGTTAATTTATGGAATTAACGCCGTACAGACAGCTATAGAAACTAATCCTGAGAAAATTGTCTGCGCATGGATTGTCAAAGGTCGTGAAGATGATAAAAGACTTTTGGAAGTCAAAAGAATGCTCGATAGTCTGGGTATTAAGGTGCAGATTGCTATGCGTCATACCCTAGATGAGAAAACAGATAATGGCGTGCATCAGGGCGTGGTTATTGAATGCATGAGCACTCCGCCTTTAGATGAACATTTTCTTGAGCAGTATTTAGATGAGCATGATAAACAGAATATGGTTTATCTTGTGTTAGACGGAGTTACTGATCCGAGGAATCTTGGGGCTGCCATGCGTTCAGCCTGGGCCTTCGATGTAACCTGTGTCATTGTACCAAAGGACAAGTCGGCATCTTTAACACCAGTGGCTCGAAAGACAGCAGATGGCGCTGCCGAACACTTGCATTTTATAGCTGTAACCAATCTTGCCAGAGCACTTGATCTCTTAAAAGACCATGAAGTTGAAGTAGTGGGCCTTGCTGGAGAAGCAGAAAGTCAGATCAATGAATATGCTTTCAGAAATGGTGCGGTGGCACTGGTGATGGGATCTGAAGAAAGTGGCTTGAGACATCTTACTAAGGAAAAATGCGATGCGCTGTTGCGTATACCCATGACAGAAGGCGTGGAATCACTAAATGTTTCGGTAGCGACAGGCATCGCTCTTTACGAACTTAAAAGACAGAAAATGCTTAAATAAGTGATAGCTATCGCATTTAACAATTAACATTAACAGTACTTTGAATTATTATTTTACTCAGTGGATTTGTTATTTTTTAAGTAACACACTCTTTTATCATCAAAAATCAGAAGAGGATACAAATGTCAGATAATGTTTTTATTATGGATCATCCGCTTATTCAGCATAAGATTGGCTATATAAGAAGAAAGGAAACCGGAACCAAAGAATTTCGTAATATGATTAGCGAAATAGCTATGCTGATTTGCTATGAGGCTACTCGTCATCTTGAGCTTATGGATGTTGATATAGAAACTCCAATCTGTAAAACTACTGTTAAGGAATTGACCGGCCCCAAATTATGCGTAGTGCCAATTTTACGTGCTGGTCTTGGCATGGTTGAGGGTATGCTTAATTTATTACCTGCTGCTAAGGTAGGGCATATCGGTCTATATCGTGATCCTGAGACTAAAGAACCAGTAGAATACTACTGTAAGCTTCCTGTTGATTGTGAGGAGCGTGAAGTTTTTGTGGTAGATCCTATGCTGGCAACGGGTGGTTCTGCCTCAGCAGCCATTCGTATGCTAAAGGAGAAAGGCTGTAAAAGGATCTGTTTTTTATGTGTACTTGCCACAGATGAGGGTATTAAGAGGCTTACCACTGACCATCCAGATATTCGTATTTTTATTGGCATCAAAGATCCTGGTTTAAATGAAAAATCTTACATTGTGCCAGGTCTTGGAGATGCAGGCGACCGAATCTTTGGAACTTGCTAGTATATTTTTCTTTCTCTAAATTTGCACTGCTTGATTTTAGGTGGCATGCTAAATGTATTTATCGAACAGTGTTTTCTTAAAATAAAATCAAAAAAAAGCGATGGTATCCATCGCTTTTCCAATGAAATTTATTTAAAATTACTTTTCAGGAACGATAGCAACAGTTATCTCTGTCTTAACATCGGCATGTAACTGGAATTCGATCTGATATTCACCAACCTGGCGTAATACACCGTCTGGTAAACGAACCTCAGACTTATGAATCTCAACACCTGCCTTGCCAGCAGCCTCTGCGATATCACGAGTACCTACAGAACCAAACAGTTTGCCTTCATCACCTGCCTGAGCGGCAATTTCCAAGCGGCCAACAGCAGATAATTTCTCTGCACGATCCTGAGCAGCCTTAAGTTCTGCGGCAATTTTAGCCTCATATTCGGCTTTTTTGGCTTCAAACTTCTCAAGGTTTTCCTTGGTTGCCAGAACTGCTTTCTTTAAAGGTAACAGATAATTACGGGCGTAACCGTTTTTGACTTTAACCTTGTCACCAAGTCCGCCTAAACGGCCTATTTTGTCTAAAAGAATAACTTCCATTTTAGCTCCTATTAGCGACTCTGAAGATCAGTGTATGGTAACAAAGCCAGGAAACGAGCGCGCTTAATGGCCGTGGATAACTGACGCTGATATTTGGCGCTAGTACCGGTAATTCTGCTTGGAACAATTTTTCCAGATTCAGTAACATAGTTTTTGAGTAAGGCTACGTCTTTGTAGTCAATCTCTGTAACGCCTTCTGCTGTAAAACGGCAGAATTTACGACGATGATAGTAATGAGCCATAATAGTTCTCCTTATTCTGCATCAGCATTTTCTTCTTCAAGATCTGATTCAAGATCAAGATTATCATCTTCTGAATCAAATTTTGGAGAATTCATCTCATCGTGTGAACGACGATCATCACGAGCTTTCATCATAGGTGACTGCTCTGTGATAGGTCCATTGGTACGAATGATAAGATTACGCAGAATACTATCATTATAACGGAATGCGTTCTCGATTGAATCGATAACTTCCTGCTCGGCTTCAACATTCATCAATACATAAATTGCTTTGTGCAATTTCTGAATTGGATAAGCTAACTGGCGACGTCCCCAGTTTTCTAAACGATGGATTTTTCCACCTGATTTTTCGATTTCGCCTTTATAGCGTTCGATCATACCTGCAACCTGATCGTTCTGATCTGGGTGTACAAGGAATACTATTTCATAATTACGCATTAAAATGCCCCTTACGGTAAAAGTCTGATAGTTCAGTCAAAGTATCAGACAAGGAGACCTATGTAGTTTCACTACATGACTGAACCGCTAAATTATACTCCAATTTTTTGGGGTGACAAGCATAAAATGCCTTCTTTTTTTTATAACTGTTTTCTATTTACAGCCTATATTTTATGTTGTCATCAATATAATAAGAAAATTAATTTTGAGGTTAAATTTCCTAATTTCTCTAAAGACTGTGAACT